>DATEEW010000301.1:0-5377 GCA_035280965.1 Burkholderiales bacterium | reverse complement strand
CCAAAGAATTGAAACGGGATGTAGTTGGTGGGCCCACCTGGACTCGAACCAGGGACCAAGGGATTATGAGTCCCCTGCTCTAACCGACTGAGCTATAGGCCCAAGGCTGCGCATTATACGCGGAGCCTCGGGCTCTTCGTGGTCCCCCACTAGGACGCGCTTATTTCTAGCAATCGCTGGGACGCGAGTCGACGTTTTACGAACACAAGAAAACCCAGCCCAAAGAGCATGGCGATATATGTGGACGGCTCCGGCACAGCCACCGCGATCCGATAAACATTTCCGTCAATTCCGACCGCATATAGGTTCCCAAATCCATCCTCCCCGAAGGACGTGAGTTCAAAGGCCCCGAATATATTGCCAAGTTCAGCCGTGCGATCGGTCAGCTCTAAAAAGCTACCGTCTTCGTGCGTTAGCGTAAAAATTTTTCCGCTAACGAAGTCACCGAAGAAATAGTTTCCTTGCAAACCTTCTTCGATGCTGCCGTGGTAGACGTAGCCGCCTATCACGGTTTGCCCCATCGGGCCGCCCGTTTCGTAATCGAATAAAGGCGCCACAGCATCCGGTGGTGCCGCATCGCTCACACCGGGATTGTCCCCGGAGCCCTCCAAGGCTCGCCAACCATAATTGCGTCCGGCCGGTGTGCCGACGATTTCGAGATTGATTTCCTCGCGTGTGTTTTGCCCCACATCGGCAATCCAAAGATCGCCATTCAGACGATCGAAACTGTTGCGGTAGGGGTTCCGTAGACCCACTGCCCAGATTTCATCATTGCCTGGCGTCGCTCCCGCATACGGGTTACCGGTAGGAATAGTGTAGCCACCGCCCGCAAGCGGCGTAACGCGTAAAATTTTCCCTAGATTGTCGTTTAGATTCTGCGCACGGTTATTCGGGTCGTTCGCGCTGCCGCCATCGCCGGTTGCGATATATAAATTGCCCCCATCACCTGGGCGAAAACCGATCCAACCCGCCTTATGGTTGGACAATCCTGCGGGTTGTTGCACCGTTAAGGTCGGAAGAAAGCTGGAAGCATCGGCAGCGCCGCTTGCGGGCACGGGCGCAACGAAAGAGCCGACGACAGTGTTCAAGGTCGTCTTATCGATGTAATTCACATAGAAGCGACCGTTGGTGGCGAAATTCGGATCGAAAGCCATTCCCAATAGCCCGCGCTCGTTAGCTGCGTCGACTCGATCGCTAATATCGAGATAGGTGCTCACACTGCCGTTTTGCAACGTTTTGATGATCCCGCCCTTTTCGACAACGAACAAACGTTGATCGCCTTTGGGCGCAGTGAGGAAGACCGGCTGGGTAAAACCGCTACCGACGAGTTGCGATTCGAGGCCGAAGGCGGGACCGACGAATATGAAGGAAAGCCCAACGAGCGCTTTAAACTTTGCCATTGCCGCCTCCTCGCGTAATAAGCACGAGGAAGCTAGCAAAGGGCGCTCCTTGATTTCCAGCGCTCATCGCTGCGACGCAGCAGCATGCGCCAAAAAATGAACGCTAAAAAAACAAAACGCCCCGAAGGGCGTTTTGTTTTGACTGGGAACGATCGATCAGCTGTGGCGTTCCTTAACTTGCGCAATGCGCAAGTTAGCCTACGCCGCAACAATTGACCGACTCAAGCCGGTCAATTGTTGTCCAAGAAAGACTTCAACCGTTCCGAACGTGAGGGGTGACGCAACTTGCGCAATGCCTTCGCTTCTATTTGGCGAATACGTTCGCGCGTGACATCGAATTGCTTACCGACTTCTTCCAACGTGTGATCGGTGTTCATTTCAATACCGAAACGCATGCGTAGCACCTTGGCTTCGCGTGGTGTGAGCGAATCCAGAATTTCCTTCGTCACTTCGCGCAGGCTCGCATACAGCGCCGCGTCGTTCGGGGCCAGAGTCGTCGTGTCTTCGATGAAATCGCCCAGATGCGAATCGTCGTCGTCGCCGATCGGTGTTTCCATCGAAATCGGCTCTTTAGAAATTTTGAGGATCTTTCTAATCTTGTCCTCAGGCATTTCCATTTTGATCGCCAAAGTCGCGGGATCGGGCTCAGAACCCGTTTCCTGCAGGATCTGACGCGAAATACGATTCATCTTGTTGATCGTTTCGATCATGTGCACCGGAATACGAATGGTGCGCGCCTGATCGGCGATCGAACGCGTAATGGCCTGCCGAATCCACCACGTCGCGTAAGTCGAAAACTTGTAACCGCGACGATATTCGAACTTGTCCACCGCCTTCATCAAGCCGATATTGCCTTCCTGGATGAGATCGAGGAATTGCAAGCCGCGGTTCGTATATTTCTTCGCAATGGAAATCACCAGACGCAGGTTCGCTTCGGTCATTTCGCGCTTGGCGCGACGGGCCTTCGCTTCGCCGGTAGACATCTGCTTGTTGATGTCTTTCAGATCCTTCAGCGGGATGCCGATCTTCTTCTGGATATCGAGCAGCTTCTGCTGCTGTTCCAGAATGTTCGGTTCCACGCGCGTGAGCATTTGCGAATAGGAATGGCCGCCACCCGTTTCGTTCTTCACCCAGCGTTGATTCGTCTCGTTACCGGGAAAGGTTTTGATGAAATGAGGGCGCGGCATCGTGCCTTTGACGACGCACAAGTGTTGAATTTCGCGTTCGTGGCGGCGTACTTCATCGACCATGCCGCGAACTTGCTCGGACAACCGTTCGATAATGCGCGCCGAGAAGCGAATGCCCAGCAACTCTTCGCTGATCTTGTCGCGTACGCTCGTGTACTCCTTGGCGCGATGGCCGAACTTGATCAACGCCGCGCGCGCTTTGTCGTGCAGCTTGTGGATCTTGCCGAAAATGACCAGCGCGTCTTCCTTGAGCTGCAGCAGACTGGCGTTCAGGGCGGCGGTACCGTCGTCGCCTTCTTCGCCGTCCTCGTCTTCGTCCTCATCCGAATCGTCGGCTGCTGCTGCCGCCGCCTGTTGCGCGGCTGGAAGCGGCGCTTCCTCAATCGCATTGGGATCGATAATGCCGTCGACGAATTCGTCGATACGCATTTCCTCCTTGGCCACCTTGTCGGCCATCATGAGGATTTCGTCGATGGTCGTGGGGCAAGCCGAAATGGCCTGGATCATGTGCTTCAAGCCGTCTTCGATCCGCTTGGCGATTTCGATTTCGCCTTCGCGCGTCAACAACTCCACCGAACCCATTTCGCGCATGTACATGCGGACCGGATCGGTGGTGCGACCGAATTCGGGATCGACGGTGGCGAGCGCGGCTTCGGCCTCTTCCTCGGCATCTTCGTCGCGCGCCGCGGTGGGCGTCGCGTCGGACATGAGCAGCGTCTCGGTATCCGGCGCTTCGTCAAAGACCTGGATGCCCATATCGTTGAACGTGGAGATCATCGATTCGATCTGTTCCGCGTCCACCACATCGGGCAGGTGGTCATTGATTTCGGCGTAGGTCAGGAAGCTGCGTTCCTTGCCTAGCTTGATCAGAATCTTCAGACGCGTGCGACGCAGTTCGGCGTCTTCGGGCTTTTGATCGGCGCGCGCAATCAGCGCGCGCTCGGCCTCGCGCGCCTTGGCACGATTGACTTTAAGTTTTACGGCGGGCTCTGGCGCTTTCGCTGCGGGTGCAACCACTTTCGGGGCTTCGACTTTCTCGACAGCCCCTTTCTCGATGGCGGCCTTTGGCGCAGCCTTGGCCTCGACGCGTGCTTTTGTGCTTTCCTTGACCGGTGCTTTGGCGACGACCGTCGGTTTCTTTACGGGCGCAACGGCCTTCGCCACCTTCGCAGCCGGCTTGGCGGCCGTTTTCGCGGGTGCTTTCTTGGCGGGTGCTAAGGATTTGACCTTGGTGGCGGCTTTGGCCTTGGCGGCCGGCTTGGCGACCGGTTTTGCGGCCGCCTTTTTCACCGCCGGTTTGGCTTTCGCGACCTTACGCACGGCTTTGACGGGCGCTTTCGCTTTCGCCGTTTTGGCCTTGGCGACAGCCCGCGAGGCGGTTGCCGGCTTCGCTTTGGCTTTAGGCTTGGCGCTCGGTTTGGCCTTACTCTTTTGTGTTGCCATTCATAGTCCCCAGGTCAGACAGTCGCGGATTGGATACGGGCCGCTAAAAAAAGCCGGCTATTCTAGCATTAGATGGGGGCACCTGCCCCCGAAGCAAGTTCAACGCCGCGCTTGCGCACGCTGAGCGCGGCATATTCGCGCTGCTCGTCCCGGCTGGCCTGACCGGCGTTGATTTTCGTTTTCAATTCTTCGAAACGCACGCGCTGGCGCCGATCGGCCAGCGCCGCCACCGTATGAGCGGCCACCGCCCTCAAATCCTCGTCCACATGTTCTTCTCTAAGGAACTCGGCTTGTAACCCGGCAATCAGCGCGCCATGCTCGCCATCCTGAAAACGCTCGCACAACAAGGCTGGCGTAAGAGCAGGCTCGTCCCGCAGCGCGTCGATGACTGCAGCAAGCGCGCTGCCTTCGGCATGCGAACGATCCAGGAATTCGAAATCGACCAGCGATGCGAGTTCCGTCTGCAACAGCACACAGCGCAGTAACTCGCGTTCGAGGCGCACGTCGCCCCCTGTCCGCGGCGTCGGCTTAGACACCGGACGCGTATATCCGGTGGCGGCAAGGCGAATTTCCGTCAGACGTGCCACCTCCATCTGCGTCATTTGCGTCATGTCGGCGAGTGCTTTAACAAGTTGCAATTGCAATCCCGGCGCAGCCACGCGCTTGAGCAGTGTTTTCGCCTCCGCGATCAGTTTCGAACGTCCTTCCAGGCTGCTGAGATCCGCTTGTTTACGCAGCGTATCGAGCAAGAACGCCGAGAGGGGTTGGGCTTCGCGCACGCTTTGTTCGAACGCCTCTGTGCCGCGTTCGCGCACAAAGCTGTCCGGGTCGTGCTCGGCCGGTAGAAACAGGAATTTCAGCGTCTTTTTATCGGACAAGGCCTCAAGGCTGACTTCCAATGCATGCCATGCCGCTCGCTGACCCGCCGCGTCACCATCGAAACAGAACACGATTTCGTCGGCCGACCGCAGCAGTGTTTGGATATGGATGAGTGTGGTCGCAGTTCCGAGCGTGGCAACAGCGTTCTCGACACTGTATTGCGCCAACGCGACCACATCCATATAGCCTTCGACCACCAGGACGCGATTGCTTTGGCGAATGGCATTGCGGGCTTGTGTAAGGCCATAGAGTTCCCGGCCCTTCTCAAACAGTGAAGTCTCGGGCGAGTTCATGTACTTGGGTCCCGAGTCGCCGCCGCTCAAAACACGGCCACCGAAACCTATGATCGCGCCCCGACGATCCTGAATCGGAAACATGACCCGATCACGAAAACGGTCGTATCGTTTGCCCTGCTCGTTTTCAATCACCAATCCGCAATCGAGCAGTGCTTTGTCTTTGTAGTTCGGA
>DATEEW010000300.1:0-3479 GCA_035280965.1 Burkholderiales bacterium | reverse complement strand
GCACGTTCGTCATCGCGTTCCACCCCGCGGCCATTTGCGTACATCCAGCCCAGCGCATACTGCGCTTCGGCATCTCCCAGCTTCGCCGCTTCGCAATACAAAGCCGCAGCTTTAATCTGATCTTTCGTCACACCCTCGCCATGTTCAAAGGCCAAAGCGTCGCGCAGCAGGGCGGCGATTTGCCTGTCCGTGTTGGCCGCATAGGCGAAAATGGGGAGACACGTGGGGAGACACAAGGCGGCGACAAGACACGCCGCGCGCGCGGTTGTTAAGTGCGATTCAGGAACCGGTTGTGGCATGTCGAATCTCCCTGGAAATCGACTTGCTGGAAAAACGCTCGACGTACCAAGTCAAGGCTGCCGTCAGCCCGGCGCGTACATCGTGCGTGGGGGCGTAACCGAGCAATCGCTGTGCCTTGGAAATATCCGCCTGTGAGTGACGTACATCGCCAGGACGAAAATCGCGATACTGCGGCTTCATGTTGCTTACTTCTTCGAAATGCGCGGCCAGTAAATCACGCAGGTTTTCGTACAGACTGTTGAGCGTAGTGCGTCCGCCCACTGCGACGTTATAAACCTGGTTTTGCGCCGCCTCGGACTCGACCAGTCCCGCCAGCAGATTCGCTTGCACCGCGTTGGCGATATAGCAGAAGTCGCGCGATGTTTCGCCGTCGCCGTTGATAATCGCTGCTTCACCGCGCAAAAGACTTCGTACCCAGCGCGGAATGACTGCGGCGTAGGCGCCCTCCGGGTCTTGACGCGGCCCGAAGACATTGAAATAACGCAGGCCGATCACGCTCAAATTGTATGTGCGCGCAAATACGTCGGCATACAACTCATTCACATATTTGGTTACAGCATAAGGAGACAGCGGACGGCCGATCACCTCTTCGACCTTCGGCAGCACCGGTGAATCTCCATAGGTGGAGCTGGAAGCCGCGTACACGAAACGCTGCACGCGTGCATCGCGCGCCGCGACCAGCATATTGAGAAAGCCGGTCACGTTCGCAGCGTTGGTCGCGAGCGGGTCCGCCAGAGAGCGCGGAACCGAACCGAGCGCAGCCTGATGCAGCACGATATCGACATTGGTGCAGGCTTTGCGACACACGTCCAGATCGGCAATATCGCCCTCGATGAACATATGGCGCGCCCAGGCAGCATCACCCACTGCGTGCCGCACCTCTTCGAGATTGCGCCAGTGGCCGGTAGCGAAGTTATCGACACTGACCACCTCCTGCCCCAATTGCAGCAGGTTTTCCAGCAGATGCGAACCGATGAAACCCGCCGAGCCCGTGACCAGCCAACGCAACGGCCGCTGCGCGAGCCGTTGTGCGATTGAGTCGGTCCAGTTCGCTTGCTTCATGTTTACAACCGCCAGACTTTTATGCCGTGTTCGTTCAGCGCTGCGACGTTAGCCTTGCACTTCACGTCGATGTAGATGCCTTTGGGTGCAAGCTTCGCCGCATAGTCTTTAACCGGGCGTTCGATGAGCGGGCGGTGTGCGACCGCTGCGACGATGGCGTTGGCACGGGGCAATTTTTCCCACGGCGTCAGCGTGACACCGTATTCGTGCATCGCTTCATCGTTTTCGGCGAGCGGATCGTAGACATGCACGCGCGCGCCGTAGGATTCCAGTTCTCGAATGATGTCGATGACTTTGGAGTTGCGTAGATCGGGGCAATCTTCTTTGAAAGTCAGGCCCAACACCAGCACGTCGGCATCTTTCACCGGATGGCCGGCCTGAATCATCTCTTTCACCGTCTGTTCGGCGATGTACTTGCCCATGCCGTCATTGATGCGCCGACCCGCCAAAATCACTTGAGGGTGATAGCCCAGCATGTCGGCCTTGTGCGTGAGGTAGTAAGGATCGACCCCGATGCAATGTCCGCCAACCAAGCCGGGACGGAAGGGCAGAAAATTCCACTTGGTGCCCGCGGCTTCCAGCACTTCGGTCGTATCGATACCGATACGGTGGAAAATCAATGACAGCTCGTTCACCAACGCGATGTTCAGATCGCGTTGCGTGTTCTCGATGACCTTGGCCGCTTCGGCCACCTTGATGCTAGTGGCGCGATGCACGCCCGCCGTAATCACTGCGCTATAGACGGCCGCGACGCGCTCCAGCGTTTCTGGTGAATCACCCGAAACAACCTTCACGATACGGGTTAGGGTGTGTTCGCGATCGCCCGGGTTGATACGCTCGGGGGAGTAGCCCACATTGAAATCGGTTTTCCACTTCATGCCGGAAAATTTTTCCAGCACCGGAATGCAAACCTCTTCGGTGGCGCCCGGATAGACGGTGGACTCGTACACCACAATGGTGCCGCGTTTCATATGGCGGCCCACCGATTCGCTCGAACCGACCAGCGGACTGAAATCGGGTTGGTGCGCGTCGTCGACCGGCGTAGGCACGGCCACGATAATGAAATCGGCTTTGCCCAAATCGGCCGGATTAGTCGTCACCGACAATTTGCTTGCCGCCTTTAATTCTTCGGCACTGACTTCGCCAGTCGGGTCGACGAAACGTTTGTAAGCCGCGACTTTCGCTTCACTTAAATCAAAACCGATGGTGTCGAATTTCTTGCCGAACTCGACCGCTAGAGGCAAACCCACATACCCCAGGCCCACAACTGCTACCGTAGTCATTTACTTTCCTTCCGATTCAAAATTCATTCGCTGCGCTTACAGCGTCTTAAGCATGTCTTGCGCGGTTTCTTTCACCTTGCCGTTATCGTGCTTGGCTAATTCCTGCAGTTCGCTTCGCGCCTTATCTTTTTCGCCGGCGGCGACCAGCGCCTTTACGCGATTGAACCGCAGCTCCACGGCGTTCGGCGCCCCTTTAATAGCCTGTTCCAGATACGGTAGACCTTTGAGCGCCTCGCCCTGGCCAACCAGCACCATACCCAAGGTATCGAGCACGGCCGGATTATTGGGTGAGAGATCATAAGCTTTCTGCGCATATTGCAACGCGGCCGGATCTTTGACTTGAGAGGCGGCCCAGGCTAGGTTGTTCAGCGCAATGACATCGTTCGGACGCTGTGCAACGATGGCCTTGAAATGAGCCATGGCCCCTTTGTAATTTCTCCCTCCCAGATCGCGCTCGCCTAGGTAAGCGTGTGCAATATGATCTTTTGGATGATCGCGCATCCATTTGTCGGCCAGCGCGTCGCTATCCTGCTTGCGACCGGCTTCTATATAGACGCGATGCAACTTGGCGAACACGCCGGAATTATTCGGATCCATTTTCAATGCAGTCTGGTAGGCCGGAATCGCAGCAGCCCACTTTTGCTGAGCCACATTGGTGTCGCCTTCCAAAGCGAAGCCGATGCTGTTCTTGGGTTGGCTTTCTTGGAGCTTGATCGCCTCGGTCATCGCGTCCGCGAATCGATCGTTCAACAATTGAATGCGAACGATATCAACACGGGCCGGCATATAGTCCGGCTTTGCAAGCACGGCTTTACGCAAGGCATCGATCGCTCC
>DATEEW010000299.1:0-2538 GCA_035280965.1 Burkholderiales bacterium | reverse complement strand
CGGGGTGGCGTTGCTGAAAAATACAACTTTATCCAAGTAAGTTGTGACGCCTTGCTATATGTGCGCGAGCCTATGTTTTGCGTTTGTATGTAGCCGTCATGAATCGCTTCCAGGTTCCGTCGGGTTGAAGCTGTTGCGAACCCAAAATCCGCTCGTTCGGGCTGACGATGGTGATGATGTCCTGGTACTTCGCCATCTTGCCTTCGCCGGCCATGCTAGGCCCTTCGGCGTTTAGCGTGAGTACCGTGCCCGACGAGTCGAGCTCGCCGTCATAAATCCATAAATAGTTCATCATCGATCCGAACCAGGTGCCGACGAAGCGCTTCTTCTGCGTGTCGTAGCCGAGCGTGAGTTGCATCGTGGCTCGTCCCACGCCTGGGATGTCGGCTGTGCTTTCACCTTGAATCCAGATTTCGCCAATGGCGCGCACGCGCTCAACCCCTTCGTGTTTGTGCGGCTCGGCTCCTGGAGCGGTGGGTGCGTCGACAACGTAAGTCCATTCGCCGACGAGTTGCTGCAGCCAGCAATGCTGCTCTTGCGGTTGCGGTGGTGGGGGCATGTTCCGTTCAGCCATAAATCGAAACCAGCGCGATCAGATTTTTCGGGGCTATTGTAGTTCCGGTCGCGCGCTCAGCCTTCGGTGAAAGCGTCGGATATGCGCGTGCAATAAAAAAGCCGCCCGGAGGCGGCTTTTTAGATCCGTTGCGGTCGACTTAGTCGATCGGGCGGATGTTAGCGGCTTGTTTGCCTTTGGGGCCGGTCGCTTCTTCGAACTGAACGCGCTGATTCTCTTTGAGGGTTTTGAAGCCGCTCGCGCTGATCGCGGAGAAGTGTGCGAACAAATCGCCGCCGCCGTTATCGGGGCTGATGAAACCGAAACCTTTTTGGTCGTTGAACCACTTGACTGTGCCTGTTGCCATGTCTGAGTACTCTTTAAAAATTTACTGCAAAAAATAAAAGGCCCGGTTGGGCCCAACCTGCAAGTGCTCAAAACATCCCGACAAGCTTGAACGTGTAAGTCAATTTTGCGGCGGAGTCCGCCATCCGCAACCTGCCGCATCACGGTACGCGGCAAGTTGCGGCGCGTCAACAAGAATCGAACGGATTTATCAATTAAGCAGACAAAAAGGAACGAAATGGGCGCCTTGGAGACCCGAGACGGTGCGCAAAAGGCCCCGTAAGCTCCTTTTAAACTAGGTTCGCGCCCGGTAAAACCAGCGTAGCTTGCCGATTACACCGAGGGCAACGATGGCCCAACCGACCAAACCCCAGGTGGCGCCCAAGGCCAGCACTGGCCAGGAAAGCCAGGGCCATTGAACCTCGCCCGCGAGGAGCATTAAAGCGGCCGCGACAATGAAAATCGCGAAACCCACTGCCGCCACTTTGAAGCCGCGCCATGCTACCGGTGCGGTAGCCCAGCGCATGCCCCGAATAATCACATCCAAGCGGCTACTTGGAGCCACTAAATCTTTCCGTCTGCAAGCGAAACGAGACGCGGACCACGGGGTCCAGCGCTTCGACGCCGCCCATGACGCCGAAAAGGCGGCGCGCCGGAATATTGCTGCGTTCGGTGTCGAGCCACGCATCGTTACACCCTAAGGCGGTGCCTCGCGCGAACAGCGCCTCGATGAGTTTGCGGCCGATACCCTGGCTGCGATATACAGGTGCGACACCCACCTTGTTCACCCATAGCGAAGAAGGCTTGTCGGGGTGTACGTAGTGCACGGCCGAAGCCATACCGACCACTTTTCCGTCGACGACTGCGACAGCCATCAAATGCCGTGGATCGGCGAGAAATTCGGCCGAGAGCGGCGGGTCGATCTGCCCGTCGAATACACCTGCTTCGACCCGCTCAAGACTGGCGCGGTCGTTGCTGCCCAGAATGCGAATCTCGGGTAATACGGCGTTCATATCAGTTCCTGTATGCAAGTCGAAATGCCGTATGCAACTAAGGGGCCAGCCCCGGCGCACGGGCGCAGCCACTATGGTATCGCGTCCGCATTAAGGCGTAGTCCATAGTCCACTCAGTGAATTGGTATTACCGCATGCATCCCTTATAACTAAAAACCTGTGGTTGCATCAGGGAGAAGATCGAATGCCATTCGTCGAAGACGTGCTCGGTCGGCAGCCGCGCAGCCTCCAAGAAATCGCCTTGCCCCGGCGCCTGCGTTATTTCCCTTCACCCTCCGATTGGCGCGACGAAGTGTTGTACTTCTTGCTGCCCGACCGATTCAGCGACGCGCAAGAACATACGCGACAGTTGTTGAACCGCAACGACCTCAACGCGGCGCGTAATGGAGCAGACGGGCAGCCGTGGCGCTGGGATGAATGGGCACGCTCCGGCGCCGAGCGCTTTCAAGGCGGCACCATCGCCGGAATTCGATCCAAATTGGATTATTTGAAGCAGTTGAATGTGACGACCTTGTGGGTCGGTCCCATTTTTCGTCAACGCAAACATTTGAACACCTACCACGGTTACGGCATCCAGGATTTTCTGGAAGTGGACCCGCGGTTCGGCACGCGCGACGATCTGGTGGC
>DATEEW010000298.1:0-5402 GCA_035280965.1 Burkholderiales bacterium | reverse complement strand
AGGTACTCGCGACCATGCCGCCGCGCAAAGCGGCGGAAATCCTGATCGCTTCCGCGCGCGCCCGAGCTCGCGGGCGTGGCGATAACGTGTCGCTGGCCATCGTCAAGCTGGATAAAGCCTAAGGAGGCTCTGATTAAGGTTTATTAAGAATCACGTCGCCGACTTAAAGCGTCGGACGCGTTGATTCACATTGACCTCGCTCGTACAGCTGCGCGCACTCGCGATCGTCTTCGGCACTTAATCAGACCTTCCCTAAGCGTCATCCACCCAGGCACGCTGCACGCGTGTCCGACGCGGCGTGAAACTCAGTTCGCAGGTATCCACGCGTGGAGCCTGCAAGGTCACCTCGAATTCGTGCAACTCGTCGCGCCGAAATGCATGCACGCGCAACAGGTCGCCCGGCTTGCGAGCAGCAATCCGCGATTCGAATTCCTTCGCCGCAACACGCAAGCCATCCACCGCCACCACGATATCCCCGGCGGACAACCCGGCTTTTTCGGCAGCGCCACCGTTATAGACATTCGCCAGCTTCACGTCACCGCCGTTGGCAGTGATACGCGCACCGAAACTGCCACGCGAGGCCAACTGCTGCGGGGAGCGCGCGGAAGCTTTGCCACCGCGATCGCTATGCGATTCGGCAACGCGCAGTTTCAGCTCGACGCCCAGCTGTTGCAGGCATTGCCCCAAAGGCAATTCCGCCGTTGACCGCAGAGCCTTATCGAAGAAAGCGCGCAAACGCGTGCCGGCGACTTCTTCGGCGATGCGCTCGATCCCGTTTTCAGGTACGCCGGCGCCCGTCAAGCCATGTCGCTGCCACAACAGCCGCATCACATCGTCCAGCGATTTGCGGCCACGCGTCCGTTGACGAATCAGCGCATCGAGGCACAAGGCAATGAGACTGCCCTTGCCGTAATAACTGACGATGGCATTCGGTGCGTTCTCGTCCTGACGGTAATACTTGATCCAGGCATCCCAACTCGACTCACTGACGGTTTGCTTCATCCGCCCACCCGCCCGCTGTAACTGCGTGATGGCGCGGGCCAAAGTTTCCAGATATTCGTTCGGCGTAATGAGCCCGCTGCGCACAAGCGCGAGATCGTCGTAATAAGAAGTGAAACCTTCAAAGGCCCACAACAGGCTGGTGTAATTTTCCGTATCGAGTTGATAAGGACTGAAGACATCGGGCTTGATGCGCTTGACGTTCCAGGTGTGAAAATATTCGTGGCTGCACAGGCCGAGAAAGCCCCGATAGGCTTCGTTCGTGCCCTTCGAATCCACAGTGGGCAGATCGTCGCGGCTGCATAGCAGCGCGGTGGAGGCGCGATGTTCCAGCCCGCCATAGCCTTCGCCCACCGCCATCACCAAAAACGCATAGCGTTCCATCGGCGCCGGGCGACCGAACAAATCGATCTGCCATTCGCAGACGCGTTTCAAGTCGCGGCACAAACGCTCCATATCCGCGCGATGGCGCCCGGTAATCGCAATATCGTGCGGTACACCGTGCGCCTTGAACGTCGCCAAGGTGAACGTCCCCATTTCCACGGGGTGGTCGATCAACTCGTCGTAATCGCGCGCCTGGTACAGACCGAAACCATATGCGGGCGCGCGTTTGCGGCGCATCGCCGTTGCCACGCGCCACTTCGCGTAGGCGCGCCCAGCAGGCGGCAGAATCTCGAGTTCACAAGCGCGCGCCTCTTGACCAACGACACGCAAAAACATGCAGGTGCCGTTGAAAAAGGCGTGGGTACGATCCAAATGCGCCCCGCGCACCGACAGATCCCAAGCGTAGACCTGCGCTGTCACCGTAAGCGGTCCATCGCAGGGTTCCGTTTGCCAAGTGTGTTTATCGATTTTGCGCAGAGTCACGGTTTTGCGTCCGCTTTGCGCGCGAATGCTGACGATATTTCGCGCGAATTCGCGAATCATGTAGCTGCCGGGAATCCAGGCAGGCAATGCGACGCGCTGTCCTTGAAGGTCTGGATTTTCGACGGTACAGCGCACTTCGAACAAATGTGCGGCGGGATCGATGGGAACGATGCGATAGCGGATCGGTGCGGCAGCCATAAAGGAAAGGTGAATCCGAAAGGCCGCATTGAACCACAGGGCGCGCCCGTACAACAGGGCGCGGCCCTCGGTTCAATTCATTCGCAATTTATCGAACGATGGAAAAGCCGATTCTGAATTGCGAAGGCCCTTTTTGGTCGTAGTCGAGTAGGCTTTCGCCATAGCCGTTGAAATATTGAAAGTGCACATAACCGCCAGCGTTGGCGAAAAACGGCTGCCGCAATGGATAGGACGCATCCAATTGCACGGAACCGAAATGCTTGGTGCCTTTGCGCATATCGGCGGAGAACTGCCAGCCGTCTACCCGCCCAAGCGTGAGATTCAAATTCGCATAGCCGCGATAATCTTCGATATCGTCGTTGTTATCATCTTTGTCCAGATAGGCCCACACTTTGGGCGATACGCTCACAAACCAGTCCTTGTTGAGAAATTTGCGCCAAGTCGGTTTCACATAGGCCACATTGACCGAACGCGAGTCTTCGTCGCCGCGACCATTCGACTCATGCTCCAACCCGGCTTGCATTTCGACCGACTCGCCTCCGTCCGGACTCGACCATATCTGAGGGTCCAGATAAAACAGACTGGGCTTATAAGCGGTATCGCGGAAAGGCGCGGAAGCCTCGGTCATGTCCCACAATGAAACCTGCGTATAGCCGAAGTAGAGTTTCGCCGCGGGCGGCGCGAGGATGCCAAGCCAACTTTTTTCGTCGAATAAACGATATTTGAACGAAAGCTGAAAACGCGCGGTCGTTTCGTCTTCTCGACGCCCCACCACGAAATACATCGGCTCGAAGGTCTGCAGAGCAGCAGGCGGTGTGGTGTCTGTGGGCCGCAAGCTTGCGGTCACGGGTTCGGTCGAAGGGCCTTGCGGGGTGGTCGCAACCGACTGCGGACGCTCCGCCAGGACCACCAATCGACCGCTGGGCGCGTCGCTTATTTCGAGCGCGATCGGACCCACGATTTCCTCGGGCAACACGATGCGATATCGGTGTTTTCGAAACTCCCCCGGGGCAAGCGGTTTCGATTGGGTCGATAACATCTGGGCGGCTTTCAACTCGGCGTCCAGCGGGCCATCCTTCGTTACCAAACGAATCGGCAAACGTTGGGGCACCTCGCCGGCGATCGGTACTCGGGTGTCGTTAATGATGACCAGATCCACCTCCAGCGGCTCGCCGCCTACTGCACGCGGGCTCACTTGAGTCAGTATCCATTCAGACTGCGCCGAAAGCGGATGCAGCAACAACAAAAGAAGAAAGAGAAGATTTTTATTCACGGAAGCCTCCCACCGAAGCCGATTTCGGTCTTCTACACGTTTGGCATGGCTTCAGCAAAGGGTGGGCCGAGTAACCACCTAAAGAAAAAGGGGCCCGCAGGCCCCTTTTCGGGAAACGGGCGCTCTAGCGCGGATTGAGGGTGGCCAGCGTATCGACTTCCGGGGCACTGTGCTGCCCGCCCCGCACCTCGACCGCCGTCACGTAGACGATTTCGCATGCGCCATCACCGGTATCGTCGCGGCGCAAAGAGGTCTTCCAGGAACGGCGATCCGAGGCGCGATAAGCGTTGACGAGCATGCCCCTGAAATGCACGACATCGCCCACTTCGACCGATTTCAGTTGCGCTTCAATTTCCGGCGTGGCGGGAATCAAATGCGTGTTGGTCGAACTGGTTTCGATCACTTCGCGGGGCACCGGAAAACGATCGGTGCTCCAATAGAAGAAACGGTTGCCTTGGCTGGTGCGAATATCTTTGAGCACATTGCTGTCCGACATCGGCCCCCAACCCAAGGCCAAATCCACCGGCGACAGTTGGGCGACCGAATCGTTGCGATAGATTTCGCGCCCCAGCACCCTCGCCTGAATGTCGAAGCGTGCGACGGGAGTCACTTGGAAGCCGGCGTGCTTGAAGGGTTTTACCGGCTCGCTGAGTTCATATTGTTGCGGCACATAGGGTGCGAGCATGCCGTCCGGATGAGAAGCCTCGAGCGACGCAAAAGCGCCGTAGGTTCCCGCCAACATGAGCACAACCGCCAAACCGCGCCACCACATGAAACGCCCCTCGAGTGCAGATGACTGAACTGTGCGGGATGCGGAAAACAGTGTCGGTGAAACATCTCACGTTTGTAGTTCGGCGGCGACACCTGGCCTGAATTGTGTGAGACAAAAACGCGGCGAATGTCGATAATGTCCGATCATGATCGAATCCAAGTTGGTCGCAGAACCGCGCACGGCTGCCTTCGAATTGGCGGGCGCCGGTCTGGTCGTGACAGACACGGCCGGGATTATCCTTCGAGCCAATCAGGTTTATGCGCAATTCCTCTCGCTGTCGCCGAGTGAGTTGATCGGCACGCCCTTCACCGATGTCTTCCCCGAAGACATGCGCGAATCTGCGCAACGCGCCTTGCGCGGCGCGCTCGTACCCGACGCGCTGCCGATACCGAGTCAATGGAGCTTACGCCGACGCGACGGTAGCGAAATGAGCGTGCTGGTGACGGTGCGGCCCACCGCCATGCCCACGGGCCGCTATGGCGCAGTCATTACGCTGATTGACATCAGCGCTCTGACCGCAACCGAATCGCGCCTTTTTTCCGCCATGGAAGAGCAACGATTAATTCTGGAAAACGCGCAAGTCGGCATCTTATTCACGCGCGCCCAACGCATCATGCGTTACAACGCCGGCTTCGCCAGTTTGTTCGCTTGCGGCGATACCGCGTTGATCGGCGAACCTTGGAGCGTGCTCTTCAAGCCGCAAGAACGATTGCCGGCAGGCATTCCCTCCGGAACCTCCTATCACGCCGAACATCGCCTGCAGCGCAGCGACGGTCGACAGATCTGGTGCATGGTGGAGGCGCGCGCATTTGGCGATGATGACAACGCGCAAATCATCTGGACGTTCAGGGACACGACTGTTGAACGCGAGGCGCTCGGCGCACTGGAAGCCGCGCGTTCGGATCTGGAAACACGCGTGGCTGAACGTACGCACGATCTGGAGCGCAAGAACAAGGAACTGCAAACGCAGATCGCGGAACGCCGGCAGATCGAAGAACGTTTACGCGCGCACGGCGAAAAAGTGGCCTTCCACCGCAACCAGTTGCTGGCACTGGCGGAGCGCAATGCTCCGCATTTCGCCGGCGCCTTGAAGGACATCGCCGAAGTGTCCTTGCGCACATTGGGCCTCGATCGCGTGAGTTTCTGGCGCATGCACCCGGAACAGGGCAATGTGCAATGCGAGTTTGCGTTACGGGCCGACCACCAAAGCGATCCGCCTGACGCGCCGCGGCAGTTCAGCGCCGAGGCGCATATCGCGCGCTTTGCGTCCGCCGCGGGCCATCACATCGGAGA
>DATEEW010000297.1:0-2938 GCA_035280965.1 Burkholderiales bacterium | reverse complement strand
CAGCACGGCGGCAATGCCGGCGCCAAGCAAAAATTGTTTATGAGCACTGGGTTCGGCCCACATGGCGAAGGATGGAAAATCGGGAGTGCTATCTTAAGCCAAAAGTCGGCGGCAACCGGCGCGGCATTGCGCTTGCGTGCGACCACACAGAAGAGTCAAAGGAGATTTCGCCATGCGGCAAGGGATCGAGAATATTGAGTTTCATGGGTTGGACGCGGTACGTCTGCATGCCGCGTCAGGGGCCAGCGCGGTTATTACCTTATATGGCGCACAAGTGGTGTCGTGGGTGACGCCCGATCGGCGTGAGCGTCTTTTTCTAAGCGAAAACGCGCGCTACGACATGCAAAGCGCGATACGCGGCGGGATACCGATCAGTTTTCCCCAGTTTTCCGGACTGGGCTCCTTGCCCAAACATGGCTTCATCCGGAACCACTTGTGGACCGTCACCAAACGAGACGAAGGTGAGGGTTATGTCATGGTGACGCTCGCCTGCCGCGACGACGAAGCGACTCGACGCATCTGGCCGCATGCCTTCAGTGCCGATCTTGCGGTCGCCCTGGACGGCGATCGTCTGGATGTGGAATTTGCGGTGGAAAATCTGGATAGTCGGCCCTTCCAATTCACCTCCGCGTTGCATACCTATTTAAGCGTGGATGAAGTGGAGAACGTCGCCCTCGAAGGTCTATACGGTCTCGAATATCGCGATGCGGCAGACGGCGACAAAATCAAAAAAGACAATGGTCCCAGTCTGCACGTGAGCGGCCCAGTGGATCGCGTTTATCACGATGCGACGCGGCCTGTGCTTTTACGCGAAGCCGACCATAGCCTGGGCATTCATAGCGAAGGTTTCCCCGATGTGGTCGTATGGAATCCCTGGGAGGGTGCGCGGTTTCAGGTGGAAGACATGCCGCGTCTGGGTTTCCGGCATATGTTGTGTGTGGAAGCCGCCGCGGCGCGAAGGCCCATCGAACTGCAGCCCGGCGAAAACTGGTGGGGCCGACAAACACTAGTGGCGGTATAGACGCCGGAGTCTGTTGAGGGGCTAAGTGCGTTGCGCCAAAAAGCGATCGAGGCTATTGGCGAAGGCTTGTCGATCGGCGTGACCGAAAACATTAGGGCCGCCAGTCTCCACACCACTGGCGCGCATGGTGTCCATGAAATCGCGCATGTTTAGCAGTTCGCGAATATTTTCTTTGCTATACATTTCGCCGCGCGGGTTGAGTGCGTGCGCACCCTTTTCGACGATTTCCGCCGCGAGTGGCAGATCGGCCGTAATCACCAAATCGCCCGGGTGCGCCGCGTCGAGGATGTGATTGTCCGCCACGTCGAAACCGCGTGGCACTTGCACCGCGCGAATGAACGGAGAAGGCGGCGTGCGCAGCCATTGATTGGCGACCAATATAAGCTGGATACTCTTGCGTTCAGCGACGCGATAAAGAATTTCCTTGATCGCGCCCGGGCAGGCATCCGCATCAACCCAAATGTTCATTATCAGCGCCTTTCTCAACGTCGTCGTCGGCACGCACATAAAACCATTGCCCATTTTCGCGCACGAAGCGACTTCGTTCGTGCATCCGATGTGCGCGACCGCCGATTTTGCAGCGCGCGACGAACTCGACCAAGGCGTGATCGGCGTCGAGCATCCGATACGCTTTAACATTTAATCCGATCCATTTCATTTTCGGATTCATGTCGAGCGTCGTGGGTCGAGTGGAGGGATGCCAGGTCGCCAGCACATAGTCTTCGCGATCCAATGCGTAGGCGCTATAGCGTGCGCGCATCAAAGCTTCGGCTGTTGCAGCCGGGATACCGCCATGGAGAGGACCGCAACACTCAGCGAGCGTTGAACCGCTGCCACATGGGCAGGAAGATGAGACAGACATACGCCGAGGGCCAATAGGCGGCGAAAAAAATAAGCATAGCAGCCGCGTCGCCTTGGCGGCTCTACATCCCCGCAAACGTCTATTCGTGCTTGGCGCGCGCTTCGGTGTTCACCCAGACATCATCCTTCTTGCCGAAGCCATAGCGTTCCGCATGCATTCGCGACAGGCGCAGCAGCGCTTCAGCCACTTCGGAAGGAAAACCTTTGCGATCGCCGCGCTCGTCGATGAGCAGTTTCTGCATGAAATCGTCGAACTGGGCGGTGCCCCATACGCCGACAAGGCCTTCGGCAATGCGCTGGAAGGCTTGTTCGACGATAGTCAACGCTTGCGACAGATCGTCCCTCGGCGGGACTTCCTTCTTGGCTTCTTCGGCGATCCAGTGTAATTCCTGTCCGAAGACTGCCGGCTGTTGCGGTTCGATCACCATCATTCACTCTCCCCTCACGAAACGACAATAACGGCACTTAGGTGGCGAATCAAAAAAGCGGACAGGGTTGCCTGTACGGTGGCGCACCCTCGGCTCTTAGCGGCTGATGGGTTTGTAGCGAATCCGTTTGGGCCCGGCGTCCTCGCCAAGCCGTTTTTTCTTGTCTTCTTCGTATTCCTGATAGTTGCCGGCGAAGAAGGTCCATTGGGAATTTCCTTCGGCCGCCAGTATATGCGTCGCGATGCGGTCGAGAAACCAGCGATCATGCGAAATGACCAACACGCACCCGGCGAATTCGAGCAGCGCGTCTTCCAAAGCGCGCAGTGTTTCCACATCCAAATCGTTGGACGGTTCGTCGAGCAGCAGCACATTCGCGCCCGCCATGAGCGTCTTCGCCAAATGCAGGCGCCCGCGCTCGCCACCCGAAAGATTCCCCACGATTTTCTGTTGATCGCCGCCCTTGAAATTGAAGCGTCCAACATACGCCCGGGACGGCATTTCGAATTTACCGATGGTTAGTACATCGGCGCCACCGGTCAGTTCGTCGAATACCGTTTTATTGCTGGAGAGCGCCTCTCGACTTTGATCGACGAAAGCGAGCTTTACGGTCGGGCCGATCACTGCTTCT
>DATEEW010000296.1:0-9629 GCA_035280965.1 Burkholderiales bacterium | reverse complement strand
CTGCGGGCACCGTCTTCGTGCCGTTATTTTTAACGCTTGCTTTGAAAATAATAGGCGTGCCTGCCGGGACATTCGAGGGCACCGTAAACGCCGTCGGCACGAGATCGGAAATCGGCGTCGTGCTATTCGTCGCTTGGCGCTTGAAGGCGTAATAGGCGGGTTTTTTTGTTGCGGGAACCCAAGCATCGCTGCTGTTTTGTTTCATTTCGACCACGCCATAGTGCGCGATCGTTCCAGTCATCCACGGCCTATCCATGATCACATAGACATGCGCCATTTGAACGTTGTAGAGGGTTGCTACTTCCTTGAGGCGTGCCATCATTTGTTCGACATATTCCGATTGCTCGGTGTTTTTATTATCGTAGCTACCGTAACGCCGGTTGTACTCGGTAATCCAAATCGGCTTGCCCATGTTGGCCAGGATCTGCAGAACGTTCTTCCCCTCGGCATTCTCCATATCGCCGTGGTCCGAATACCAGTGATAGCCGGTGATGTCGTAATCGACACCCTCGTTCAGCAAGCGTTGCAAGAACCCATAGTGCAACCAACCGGCCGTGCTTACGATTCGCTGCGCGTCGTGAATCGCCGCACGGATTCCATCGCCTAGACCCTCGATGATCGCTTTGACTTGAGCGAAGCGGGACGCTTTGTAATCGAGCTTATCGGCACCGGATGCCGCACCATAGCCGCAAGGCCATACAAAACCGTTGTCGCGAGTTTCGCAGGGATTGATCAACGCGTAGCTGTCGAGTTCGTTCCCCAATTCATAAACTTTGATGTTGTAGGCCTTCAGCCGCGAAGCGACGCCGTAACCTAAATCGTAGGCACGCGTGTAATGTTGCTGCGGCGACTCGGATGAATTCGGCTTCACCACAAGCACCGGCAATACGTCGATATCGCGGTCCTGCGCATAGGTGATCGCGCTTCTCAACGCATTCATCCCACCGGTTTCGTAACCATAAACGTCCAAGCGATAGGATTTGGCGCCAAGGTCCTTGAGCAAGTTGAACTGCTCTTCCAATGTAGCGAGCGGGTATTCGCCGACATGTCCATTGGCGCCGAACTTTATTCCGGCAGATGCGGAGAACGAAAGCGCTCCGGCGAAAATGCAGAGTACCGCTTTTTTTATCTTACAGCGGACGATCGCTTGAAGCGGCGAAAACAGTGCATTAGGAAGCATTCGACACCTTCCATCGTGGCGCGTGCTGCAACTGCGGACCGAAGGATTATCGAAACGTGCTGTTAAACGCAGAGCATTTATGCCGCCGTCATGTGACACGCGTGGCATAGCGCCCGGAGATGTAGATAACTGAGAGGACGGGTCTTTCTTACACGTGAACTTCCCTAATGAGAATTCAATGGTAAATGTCGAAGACGAATGGATCTCTACGAGCTAATTAATTCTAGGTCACCCATATAGGACTTCAATGCAGAAGGAACGACAATGCTGCCGTTTTCTTGTTGATAGTTCTCCATGATCGCGATCAGCGTGCGGCCCACAGCAAGGCCCGAGCCATTCAACGTATGGGCGATTTCCGGTTTGGCTTTTTCGTTGCGGAAGCGCGCCTGCATGCGCCGCGCTTGAAAGGCTTCGAAATTGGAGCACGACGAAATCTCGCGATAGGCGTTCTGGCCGGGCAACCACACTTCGAGATCGTAAGTTTTCGCCGAGCCGGCGCCCATGTCGCCAGTACATAGCAGCATGACGCGATACGGCAACTCGAGACGCTTCAGCACTTCCTCTGCATGGGCTGTCAGTTGCTCATGCGCTTCATAGGATTTTTCCGGATGCACGATTTGCACGATTTCGACTTTGTCAAACTGGTGCTGCCGAATCATGCCTTTGGTGTCGCGTCCATATGAGCCCGCTTCACTTCGAAAACACGGGGAATGGCAAACGTATTTGAGCGGCAGTTTTTCCAGCGGAGTAATCGTGTCGCGCACGATATTCGTCACCGGCACTTCGGCAGTGGGAATCAGATAAAACTTTTCTTCGCCGCGCTGAATAGCGAACAGGTCCTCTTCGAACTTAGGCAACTGCCCGGTACCGTACATGCTGTCCTTGTTCACCATATAAGGAACATACACTTCGATATAGCCGTGTTCGCTCGTGTGCAGATCCAGCATGAATTGCGCAAGCGCGCGATGCATGCGCGCGAGCGGTCCGCTCATCATCGCAAAACGGCTCCCGGCGATTTTCGTCGCCGTTTCGAAATCCAGCATTCCGAGCGCCTCGCCTAGCGCCGTATGCTCCTTCGGCGTGAAGGTGAAAGTTCGGGGCGTGCCAACCTGACGCACTTCTTTGTTGTCTTCGGTGCCTTTCCCAACCGGCACGCTTTCGTGCGGTACATTGGGAATTCCATCCAGAAAATTCTTCACACGCGTCTGAATGTCGGAAAGCTTCTTTTCCAACTGCGCGAGTTCTTCGTTGGCGGCAGTGGATTGCGCCATCAAGGCAGCGGTGTCTTCACCCTTGCCTTTAGCGGCGCCGACCTGCTTCGCCAACGCATTGCGCCCGGCTTGTAATTCCTGTGTGCGGCTTTGCACCTGCTTGCGCTCTTCTTCCAGCGCGCGGAACTGTTCTTTGTCGAGTTGGAATGGACGGTCGGCCAATCGCGTCGCGACACGGTCAAGGTCAGTGCGCAGCAGTTGAATATCGAGCATTTTCTTGGATTTCTATTGAGGGTTGTTCGCCGAAGTGCGCGTCTGCGCGTTGCGTTGTTGTTTGTCGCGCCACGCTCTAGCGGCGGAGATGCCGACGATGAAAATCGCCGGTATGTAAATGGAGCGCCAAATGCTGCCGAGATAAGCGCCCTGCTCGGACGGTTGCATGGCCGTGTAAATCTCAGTGTTGATAATGAGGCCGTGCGTGTAGCGCATCAGCCAGGCGGCCGCCACCGCGGATGCAATGCAGGCGAGGCCGCGCGGACCGATATTCCATTGCCCCGGACGTTTAGCATTCATTGAACGGCCCAGGTGATAGAAGATGAAGTATGCCGCTGCCTCAATAGCCAGGGACACAGCGGTGAGCGCTTCGGTGGGCGCGCCGGGACTTAAATTCAGTTCGAACATTGTTTACTTTTTCTTGGCTTGTTGATCCAACTCGCGCAAATGCGCGAGCTTTTCCGCAATCTTGCTTTCCATGCCGCGATCGACGGGTTGGTACCAGCGTTGCGGCGGCAGATCGTCCGGAAAATAATGTTCGCCTGCCGCATAACCGCCGGGCTCATCGTGCGCGTATCGATAGGCGTGGCCATAGCCCAGTTCCTTCATCAACTTCGTCGGTGCGTTACGCAAATGCACCGGCACCGGCCGCGAGGAGTCGCTCGCCACAAAGGCGCGCGCCGCATTATAAGCGACATAGAGCGCATTCGACTTCGCCGCGCAGGCCAGATAAACGACTGCCTGTGCCAGCGCCAATTCGCCTTCCGGACTGCCGAGGCGTTCGTAGGTCTCGCAGGCATCCAAGCAGATGCCCAAGGCACGCGGATCGGCCAGACCGATGTCTTCGCTCGCCATGCGCACAATGCGACGACCGAGATAAAGTGGGTCGGCGCCGCCGTCCAGCATCCGTACCAACCAATACAAGGCAGCGTCCGGGTCCGAGCCGCGTACCGATTTATGTAAGGCGGAAATCTGATCGTAGAACGCGTCCCCGCCTTTGTCGAAACGGCGCAGGTTTTGCGCCATGGCGTTCTCGACGAAGTCGCCGTCGATTTCTGTTTTTCCCGCAGCCTGTGCCGCCGTTTGCAATACTTCCAAAACATTCAATAGCCGACGGGCATCCCCATCCACCATCCCGACTATGCGCTCGCGCGCTGGGGTGTCGAACTGCAAATCTTGAAGCGTTGTTGCGACGGCGCGATCGAAAAGCTCCCCTAGTTCCTGTTCGTCCAGCGGCTTGAGGACATAGACCGCCGCGCGCGATAGCAACGCGCTATTCACTTCAAAGGAAGGATTTTCGGTCGTTGCGCCGATGAAGGTGAACAAACCCTGTTCGACGAAAGGCAGAAAAGCATCCTGCTGCGCCTTGTTGAAGCGATGCACTTCATCGACGAACAGAATGGTTGGGCGCCCATGTGCCGCAAGCACGTCTTTGGCATGCTGAACCGCTTCGCGGATTTCTTTGACGCCGGAAAATACAGCAGACAGAGAAATGAACTCCGCGTGGAACGAATCAGCCATTAGGCGCGCGAGCGTGGTCTTCCCCACGCCGGGCGGCCCCCAGAGGATCATCGAATGGGGTTTCCCCGATTCGAAAGCAAGTCGCAATGGTTTGCCCGGACCGAGCAGATGTTTTTGCCCTACAACCTCGTCGAGTTTGCGTGGACGCAGCAGTTCTGCGAGTGGCGCATGCGGCGGCACCATAGCCGCGTCCTTCGCGGGGGCTTCGCCGCCGAAAAGATCGCTGGCAGTACGGCTATTTTTCGCCAATGACGTCGGCGCCTTGGGGCGGCGTGAATTGGAACTGCGAGGCGTCCGGACGCGCGTTGCGCTGGAGGTCGGTAAAACGCAGGATCGTTATCTGGCCGAAGCTATCATGTAATTCCATACGCTCCAGACCGGCAGCGCCAAAGCCCATGCGTATCGTTTCGAAGCTGCCTTCTTTTTGTTTGGGCGTTGCGAGCACCCATTCGAGTCCGTCACGCACGCCTTCGTCTTTCAGATCGAAAGCCTTCATCGCGTCATTGCTGCCGGCAAGCAAGGCGGCGGGCGTGGAACCGAGTGCCTGATCCATTTTTCGCACTGTGACTTGATTCAAGTCCTCGTCATATACCCACACGCGCACACCATCGCCCACGATCAGCTGAGCGTACGGCTTCACATAAGTCCAACGGAATTTTCCGGGGCGAGAAAAAGCGAGCGTGCCCTGCGATTGCTGAATGAGCTTGCCGTTACGGTCGGTGATCTTCTGTTCGAAACTGCCCTTCGCCGACTGTGTGCCATTGATGAACTGCTGAAGCGCGTCGAGACTATTCGCTCTGGCCGCGATGGCGTAACAAAACCCCGCTAGGAGCATGAGTGCAAAAAAGACTGCGCGTTGAATAGACATCGTAACCGTCTTGATCATGTTTCAACTTTCCGCTCGGGCCGGGACCAGGACTTCACGATTGCCGTTGCTCTGCATCGGCGAAACGAGGCCGGCTTGTTCCATTTGTTCGATCAGCCGCGCCGCGCGGTTGTAACCAATGCGCAGATGCCGCTGCACCAGCGAAATCGAAGGACGCCGCGTCCGCAGCACTATTTCGACCGCCTGATCGTATAACGGATCGGCCTCGCCACCGGCTGACTCGCCGCCGCCCAAAATATCGAAATTACCGCCGGCCGCACTATCCGCTGCATCCAGGAGCCCTTCGATGTAATCGGGCTCGCCTTGCTGCTTAAGCCAATTCACCACACGATGTACTTCATGATCTGCAACGAATGCGCCATGCACACGTTGGGGCAAACCCGACCCCGGCGGCATGTACAACATGTCGCCCTGCCCCAGCAGCGCCTCGGCGCCCATTTGATCGAGAATGGTCCGCGAATCAACCTTGGACGACACCTGGAACGCAACCCGCGTCGGAATATTCGCCTTGATCAAACCGGTAATCACATCAACCGAAGGCCGCTGCGTCGCGAGGATCAAATGAATGCCGGAAGCGCGCGCCTTCTGCGCAAGGCGAGCGATTAACTCTTCTACTTTCTTGCCGACGACCATCATCAAATCGGCGAGTTCGTCGATCACGACGACGATATGCGGTAGTTTGCCGAGTGGCACCGGGTCTTCGGCGGTCAACGTACTGGGATCGTGCAGCACCTCGTCGCGCTTTTCCGCGTCGACAATTTTTGCGTTGAAGCCGGAAAGATTGCGCACTCCCAGCCAGGACATCAGCTTGTAGCGGCGCTCCATTTCGCCCACGCACCACATCAATGCGGCGGCGGCTTGTTTCATATCTGTGACCACGGGCGCGAGCAAATGCGGGATGTCTTGATAGACCGAAAGCTCCAGCATTTTCGGATCGACCATGATCATGCGCACTTCCTTCGGCTCGGCTTTGTAGATCAGCGACAAAATCATGGCGTTGATCGCCACCGATTTTCCGGAGCCCGTTGTGCCGGCGACCAATAGGTGCGGCATCTTGGCCAGATCCGCGACAACCGCATGTCCGCCGATGTCCTTGCCCATCGCCAATGTAAGCGGTGAAGACAGATCGTGATAAACCTGCGACCCGAGAATTTCGGAAAGCCGGACCGTCTGACGTTTGGGATTGGGAATTTCCAAACCCATGCAAGATTTGCCGGGAATGGTTTCAACCACTCGGATACTGACAACCGAAAGCGCGCGTGCCAGATCTTTCACCAGATTGACGATCTGGCTGCCCTTCACGCCTGTTGCCGGTTCTATTTCATAGCGCGTAATCACCGGTCCGGGATAAGCGGCGAGCACTTTCACTTCCACGCCGAAATCGGAAAGCTTTTTCTCTATAAGCCGTGATGTGAATTCCAAAGTCTCGGCACTGACGACTTCTATATCTTCGGAAGGCTCGTCGAGCAATGCCAGCGGCGGCAACGGCGTATCGGGAAGGTCATGGAAAAGCGGCGCCTGTTTTTCTTTGATGACGCGCTCCGATTTTTTGATTTCTACCACCGGTGCTTCGATGCGAATCGGCGCGTGGTCCTCAAACCGTTTTTTATCCGCTTCAACCGTCGCTTCGCGCCGTACCGTAGCCAATGCGCCGGCCTTCTGGTCCTGGCGACGTTGCCACGCCGCGATGGCCGTACGCCAAGCCCATTCCAGGCTCGCGCCCAGCTTTTCGATTGCCGTCAGCCAGGAAATGCCGGTGAACAGCGAAAGGCCGATCGCAAACATCGCCATCAACGTGAGCGTCGCGCCTGTAAAGCCGATGACGGAGTAGAGCAATTTGCTAAGAATCGCCCCCAACATGCCGCCGTGTTCCATGGGCAAGCTTGCAGACACACTATAAAAACGCAGCGCCTCGAGTCCAGCCGAACCCAACAATGTAAGCCCGAAGCCCGCGAGGGCAATATAGAAAGGCCGACGATCAGCGATAGCGCTGCCATCCAGTCGGCGATAGCCCCAGATCACCGCGTAGACGCACAAGACCATGCACCACCATGCCGAAATGCCGAAGAGCGAAAGCAGCAAATCCGCGATCCACGCACCCACGGCACCACCGGCATTTTGAATACTGTCGCTGCGGATGCTGTTCGACCAACCCGGGTCGGCCGGGCTGTAGGTTACGAATATCAGCGTGAGATAGACGGCGAGCGCGATCAGCGCGAACCATTTGGATTCGCGCAGCAGCCGGGCGATCTTCCCCGGCAAGGGGGGGGGAGTGGCGGTGGAGGCGCGGGATTTCACTATTTTCGAACTCAATCGAAAGCGCTCACCTGAGGCACGCATTCATCGCCAGCAGTTGCGGAAGCCAAGCTCCAACGACTGCCGGCGACAAATCCGTTTAGGCGCGAGCCTCCGACATCAACATCGCTTCGCGCAAGAAAATCGAACCGGCTCTGACTTCGATATGTCCGCTGGTTTGCAGATCTTTCATGACGCGGCTGACCATTTCCCGCGACGCGCCGATCATCTTGGCGATGTCCTGTTTGGGCAGTTTCTTGGTGACGACGAGTTGGCCGTCGACCATTTCGGCCATTTCCATCAATAAGCGGGCGACACGGCCATAGACGTCCATCAAAGCCAGACTGCCGATTTTCTTGTCGGCTTCGCGCAAGCGCTTCACCAGTCCGCGCATCACCGCGAGGCTGATATCGAAGTTTTCCTGCAGGCACTTCTTGAAATCGGCCTTCGAAATCGTCAACAGTTCGCAAGGCTCGATGGCAATGACGGTGGCCGAACGCGGCGCTTCGTCGATCAAACCCATTTCACCGAAAAATTCGCCTTGGCCCAGAATTGCGAGGATCACTTCACGCCCTTCGTCGTCACTCATCATCACTTTGAGTCGACCCGAAATCACGATGTAAAGCGCATCGGTCGGATCACCCGCGGCGATGATGGTTGTGCTGCGCGGAAAGGCTTTGCGGCCGACGACGCGCGTCAGCAATCCGAGTTGTCCCTCCGGCAACCCGGCAAACAAAGGCACATTACGCAACAGGAGCGTTGAAACGCTGGCTGGTCCTGCCATAGTCATCCCCCTCTTGAATTTGTGCTGCTAATACAATGAATAGTATCAGATCGTCCAGATATCGCGGCAAGTTCTGCGAAAGCGGCTTTTAGGGGCCGCTTGCCAAGCTCGCTATAATTTGGCTTCACATCCACGAGTTCATCATGCCCGAAAAAATTAAGAAGCACGCCCGCCTGCTCATTTTAGGCTCCGGGCCCGCCGGCTATACCGCAGCAGTCTACGCCGCACGCGCGAATTTGCATCCTGTTCTGCTCACCGGATTGGCGCCCGGCGGTCAATTAATGACCACCACCGATGTCGACAACTGGCCGGCGGACGCCGATGGCGTGCAAGGTCCGGAATTAATGGAGCGTTTTCAAAAACACGCCGAGCGCTTCGAAACCGAAATGGTGTTCGACCATATTCATAGCGTCGCGCTGCGCGAGAAACCGATCCGCCTGGAAGGCGATAGCGGTACGTACACCTGCGACGCGCTCATTATCTCGACCGGCGCATCGGCTCGTTATCTTGGCCTGCCCTCCGAACAAGCTTTCATGGGCAAGGGCGTTTCGGCCTGCGCCACTTGTGACGGCTTTTTTTATCGCGGTCGGGATGTCGCCGTCATCGGCGGCGGCAACACCGCCATGGAAGAGGCGTTGTACCTCAGCAATATCGCCACGCATGTGACGCTGGTGCATCGGCGTGACAAGTTCCGGGGCGAGAAGATTCTGCAGAAGAAGGTGATGGAAAAGGCCAACGTGTCCATCGAATGGAATCACGCGCTTGACGAAGTGCTCGGCGACGCTTCGGGCGTCACCGGCATCCGCATCAAACAGGTAGAGACCGGCGCGACTAAAAATATCGACGTGCACGGACTGTTCATCGCCATCGGCCATACCCCGAACACCGGCATTTTTGAAGGGCAACTGCATATGGAAGGCGGCTACATCATCACCAAAGGCGGTCGCAATGGCGACGCCACCGCCACCAGCGTACCGGGGGTTTTTGCGGCCGGTGACGTCCAGGACCATATTTATCGCCAGGCGGTCACCAGCGCCGGCAGCGGCTGCATGGCCGCGCTGGATGCGGAAAAGTATCTGGACGACCTCGGCGCTTGAGCGGGAGGCCGGAGTTGCGATGAAAGCAAAGAAGCCGGGATCGCTGCCGCCCGCCGAACCTCCGCCCGAAGAAGTCGAACTCTTCCGGGCGGAGGTAAGCGATGCGGTGCCCTTAAAAACGGCGAAACGCTATCTACCGCCGCGTGCCAATGCCCCGGTGGCCCCGGTGCAATCCCTGCTCGATGACCACGCCGCACTCGGCGAAAGTCTCTATGGCGACTTCGACGATATCGAAATCTCGGAGGATGAAACCTATGTCCGGACCGGTATCGGACGCGATGTACTGCGCAAATTACGGCGCGGCACCTGGCGCGTGCAATACGAAATCGATTTGCATGGCATGACGCGCACCGAGGCCGCAGAACAATTGCGTGAGTTTCTA
>DATEEW010000295.1:0-5637 GCA_035280965.1 Burkholderiales bacterium | reverse complement strand
CACGCTTCCGAACGTTCAGATTCATTCAGGCCGTCGACCCACGTATAGACCGGCTCCCAATCGACGATGGGAAAACCGTGGTGATCCCGGATGTGGGCCGCGAAGGCAAAAGAATGACCGCCGAGAGCGATTTCCTGGGGCGCTTCGCTATCGACGCGGTGACGATCGTCAGTATCCGGATTTGCCGATCCGGGCCATATACGTTTCAGCACGCTGAGCACTGGAGACGCTCCATGCAAGGGGTGGGCAAGCATAGCGCCGCCTTTTCAGACGCTACTGAGGAGTTGTGCAGGTTTCACCAAGTATTGAGACTTCGTGTAGCGACAACTCGGCTTAGACGAGGCTTAAGAGGTCTTCAGGTTTTTGCAGTAGCGGAAGTGTCGAGTTCTGCGCCAGCACATCCGGCCGCGTATAGCCCCACGCCACACCGACGAAGGGGATAAACGTGGCTTTGGAGGCTTCATAGTCGCGGATCTCGTCGCCGACGAAAAGCGTCTGCTTCGGCGTGAGATTGCCGGTGCGCAGCAGATTCTTCAGTTTTGCGTTTTTGCCGAAGAGCGAAGTGCCGCAATCGAAGTGGTCGATATATGCGACGTTCCCCGGCCCGAGAACTGCACGAATGGTCTCAACCGAGTTCGAACTGACGATAGCGATGCGGACGCCGCGCTCGTGCAGGGCACGCAACATGTCCGGAATGCCGGGGAAAAGTTGAATCTCCGCGACACGACTCAGCATGAGCTTGCGCATATCGGTGGCGATGAACGGAACTTTCCAGCCGGGGATGCCCAGGTGGCGCATCAAGGTTTTGTTGCTAAAGCCTCGTAACGCCTCCACCTCCGCGTCCTCGACCGAGCGAAAACCGTGGCGCGACGCCACTTGGCGAAACGCCCACAAAAAACAATTCATCGAATCGGCAAGGGTGCCGTCGAAATCGAATACGACCAGTTTGTAGTTCACGGCGCTATTGTCGCGCAGCCTGAGCCCGGCTGGCTAATTTCCCCACGCAAATCGTACAACGGCCATTCCCAAGGCGAAGAAGAATCCGTAACTGAAACGGTCCAGACGCAGGAGTTCTTGGTTGCGGCGCCTGCGGCACGCGCCCAGCAAGGCCATGCACAATCCGGCGGCCAGCGGTCAAAAGCAGGTTCACATAGCGCAATGTCCCGTGTCAATCATGAGGGTGGGGACGAACCACAGGCTAAGGAAGCTCTGATTAAGGTTTATTGATGAATCGTGTTGCCGGCTTAAGCGCCCAAGGCCTTGTTTTAGTTTGCCCTCGCTCGTACAGCATGTGCCGGAGCCCCGAGACTGCGCAATCTCCGTTCACCGAGCAGTTCGGCCAGCGTTTGCAAAAGCAACTCGCCCAAAAACTGCAGAAGGACGAGGAACAGCTCCGCAAAAATTTCCATGCGTATTGTTTTAATGAGCGGCCGGCCTTTGAACCGGTCGCTTTATTTCAATTGGGTGACACCCCCTTTTCCGCTGCGTCCGGATCGCCGATCGGTCGAGCCCTTGCGGAACGGGAGAGAAGCGACAGCCCGGGAGGCCACGCGATTCCATAAACCGGATTCCGTCGTAGTGGGCTGCGGCAGTAATGTCATGCACAAGGGGCCGCATTGAGCGGTGCAATTTCAACTGCTACTTATACATTGCGACTGAACGCTTCGATTTAAAAGCGCATTCTAATTTTTCGGTACACGTCCGCAATGCGAGCAGCGGGTGAGGCCACTTCCTCGACCCAGGAAATAGTCCTTCGGAATAATTATCAAAACCCGCGCTTTGGTGCATGCTGTGTTCGCGCTACACCTTCGGGCTTAGAGCCCGATTCCCCCTCCAACCCAACCAGAACAAGGGGCCGGCATTGAGTTTGAGTTGCCTGCTGCTCGCACGCCCCGGGTCGATGGATGGGGCCGAGATCGATCTGCATTCCTTGCAGGCGTGCCTCGGCATGCGCTGCAATATAAGCGACTTCGGCGAGCCGCGCGAAGATCTGCGCGATATCGACATTGCGTTGATGCACGTGGACCCCGCCGGTTTGCAGAGCGCATTGCTGTATTGCGCCGCGGCGCAAAACGATGTTCCAGAATGCGCAGTTTTCGTCCTCGCGCAAAATCTGAATGAGTCGGCACTCACACAATTGGTTGCAGCGGGCGCTGCCGATTTCGTCGATGCATGCGCAAGCCCGGATGAGTTTGGCACCCGCTTGCGACGCCTGATCGGGACGGTCGCTCCGGCGCCGAAGGTCCATGTGCGCGCCTTGATGGACGAGCGACTCAAAGATTTCATCGGCAACTGCTCTGTTTTTACGCGAGAAATTACGAAACTCCCCACCATTGCCGGCTGCGATTCCGGCGTGCTCATTCTCGGCGAAACGGGTACGGGCAAAGAGGTTTGCGCTCGCGCCATTCATTATTTGTCCGCGCGCGCCTCAAAACCGTGGGTCGCGGTGAACTGCGGCGCCATACCCGCAGATTTGATTGAAAGCGAGCTGTTCGGCCATGTCAAAGGCGCGTACACGAATGCATCAACGACGCGCGCAGGTCTCGTGCGCGAGGCGGAAGGCGGCACGCTCTTCCTCGACGAGATCGACGCCTTGCCGCTCGCCGCCCAAAGCAAATTGCTGCGCTTCCTTCAGGAGCGCGAATATCGCGCGCTCGGCTCGAACACAGTGTTGCGTGCAAACGTTCGAGTCATGGCTGCCAGCAATGGCAATCTCCAGGAACTCATTGCGCGCGGCCAGTTCAGACAGGACCTGTACTTTCGTTTGAATGTATTGAACGTAACATTGCCCGCGCTGCGTGACAGGCGAGAGGACATCCCCGTACTCGCCTTGTATTTCGTTCGTCAGTTCGCCATGCGTTTCAAGCGGCCGGTCAATGGCCTTACTCCGCGCGGTTTGCAAAAACTGCTCGCTTGCGATTGGCCCGGCAATGTTCGCGAATTGCAGCACGTCATCGAACGAGCGGTGCTACTCGCCGAGGGGCGCGCACTTGGGCCCGAAGATATAAATTTGAACGAAACGGGCGGCGTCACCAATGGTGTCGAATCCTTGCGCGTCGCCAAAGCGCGCGTGGTGCAAAACTTCGAGCGCGCCTATATCGAACAAGTGCTCGCCTTTCACGCCGGCAACGTTACGCACGCCGCCAAAGCGGCGCAGAAGAATCGCCGCGCCTTTTTCGAATTGATGCGCAAGTATCACATCGACCCGACGCACTACCGCGCCGACGTCTGAAGTTCCTTCAGTTCCTATCGACAGTCGCGGTGGAGGCGTTTCCAAAAAGTGTTGATAAGGCCATGTGGCTTGAGGCTAGCGGCTAGCGGCTAGCGGAGGCTATTTCTGAATGCTGTGTAGCCTCAACGTTGAAGTGCAACCGTTGGGCGGATAATTCCCAGCCCACAGCACTGAGGTTCAAACTGAAATCTAAGGAGCAGACTTCATGGCGAAAACGAAGCGTAATTCGCACAGCAGTTACGATCCTGCGGCGATTGAAACGGGCCTTGGTCCGCTGGGCCTCCTGCCCAGCTTTGAGATCAGTGCGGACACGAAAGACAAGCTAAAGAAGCTAGAAAGGTTCTCTCTGGAACGGGAAATTAGAGTTCTCAGCAAGGACGAGAACTTTACTCTCGATGACCGGGGAATCCCTACGCTGGCCCGCGAGTTCAAACGTTTTATGTCGCTCGGCCTCCTCTTCCCCAAACCAAAATACAATTTTGCCCCGTCGAAGCCTGTGGATCGAATGTGGCATGAATTGATACTAGACACACGAAGGTACGATGCTATGTGCATGGAAGTGCATGGCGCATTCGTGCATCACAATCCGCTCGACCCGGAGCAGATAGCGGAAAACGCCGGAGAAGTAATACGCTACACCAAGGAATGTATTGGCACGGCCTACGGTGCGACCGTACCGTGGATTTGGGGTGGAAAAATGGCGATTTGCTATTACACGAGTGGGTGCGATCAGCTGGCTTGCTGGTAGGCCAAGCGTCGGGTTGTGCTGGGTAACGACCTAGGGAAGTGCTTTTGTACGATGCGAAAGACGTGAGGGAGCGCGATGTGTTGATTTCCGGGAAGTGCCACTGGGGCAACCTCAGCTTTAGACTGGACTGGTTACCGAAGCCAATGGAAATTCCCGCTAGAGTCTGCTCATGTTAGCCTCGTGAAGGCGGTTCCATGATCCTACCCCTACCTCCAGGACAGCGAGAAATCGGAGACTTTCCTCGGTTCGGACTGCCGCAGTTCGCGGCACGTTTTCCATCCCAGCTAGACAGTCGAACATTAAAAGTGACGGGCCTCGTCGCAAATGAGTTGTCGCTTGATGACCCCTTCCATCAATTGCCGCGGGTCGAGCAAACATCAGACTTCCACTGCGTCACTACATGGTCACGGCGTACATTGCGATGGGGCGGGGTGAGGTTTGCAGATTTCTTTGAACAAATTCTGCAGCCGCAAGCTCGCCCAGACGCAGCCGCCACTTTGGTTGCTTTCCATGGTCAGGACGGTGCTCGAACCGCGATGTTGCTTGAAGACCTGCTTTTCCCGGATGTGCTCCTTGTGGACATGTTTGACGGCTTGCCACTGAGCATCGACCACGGTGCTCCCCTGAGATTGATCGCTCCACAACATTACGGCTATAAATCGGTGAAGCATCTTGCGAGCATCGAGTTCCGCATGCCTTCAAGTGGCTATCGCTTGTCCGCGTTCACATTCATGGACCACCCGCGCGCTCGAGTTGCGTATGAGGAGCGAGGCCGGTACTTCCCCGGGTGGTTCTTGCGCTACACATATAGGCCCCTCGTTCGTCTTACGATTGCCTTGTTTCGGAGAAAAAGCCTCGAACATCGGGCGAAGAGTGTAGGCGGTTGAGTTCTTGAGGCCTAAGTCGACGTCGTCGCCGGCTGTCTAGTCTGTAAAGTCGATTTGCCTCGCCTTATATCGACCATAAGTCGTGTGTTTCTTCTCGGTCGTTCTGACCGTGTCGCCTTCATCACTACGTGAGCCTCGCAGCTACTGAGTACTGCCACGCAGGCGCGATCTTGCTTACGCGCCGCAGCGCCTTGTCGCATTGACGCGACAGGACAAATCCGCGCATCAACCGGACAAATTTATCCGGTTGCCTTCAAGGGGGCGTATCCCTCTATCGCACTAAATGAAGCCGGACTAATTCGTCCGGGTGCGCCGCTTCGCGCACCTTCTCCCGCTTAAAAAATCAATCGCTTAAATATTGGCATCGGCCTTGCGATAGCTGTCGTCCATACATGGACAGCATTGTGCGGCTTGTGGCTCGTTATTTACGCGACAACCCTCTCGCCAGCGACACCGCGGAAGGCATCGCGCATTGGTGGTTGCCGGCCGGTACAACGAACGGAGAAGCTTTGCAGCAGGCCTTGAGTCACCTCATCGCGCTCGGCGCGGTGGACGCGGTTAATGCGAGCGACGGAAAAGTGCGTTACAGGCGCGCTACCGGCGGTGCGGAAATCGACGCGTTGCTGGATGGCGTGCTCACGGAGAAGGCCGGCAGCGATGGCAATCACTCCATACATTGAGGACGGGCGATGAGCGACTTCAACGCCATCCGCGCCGTGACTGACACGCTCGAGCTGATCATCGATCAGACGATGGGCATCGCTGTGGAA
>DATEEW010000294.1:0-11457 GCA_035280965.1 Burkholderiales bacterium | reverse complement strand
CTCGACGCGGCGCGTTCAACATGCATGGTTCCCTGCTGCCGAAATATCGCGGCCGTGTGCCGGTGAACTGGGCGGTGCTGCATGGCGAAAGCGAAACCGGCGCGACTTTGCACGAAATGACTGCGAAGCCGGACGCGGGCCGCATCGTCGATCAGGAGACTGTCTCGATTCTTCCGGACGATACGGCAAAGCAGGTTTTCGACAAAGTGACGAATGCAGCGGCAACGGTGCTGAATCGTTCCTTACCTGCTCTGTTGGCAGGGACCGCAATGCTTGTCGAACAGGATGCGGGACAAGCGACGTATTTTGGTGGACGCAAACCCGAAGACGGCCGGATCGACTGGCAACAATCTGCCGCTCAGATTCATAATCTCGTCCGCGCCGTTGCGCCGCCTTATCCGGGCGCTTTTTTCGATACGAAACTCGGTCGTATACGCATTCTGCGAACGCGATTGCGTGAGGAAACACCCGCCGACATGATGGCCGCGCCGGCCTTGTACACCGCTGCCGACGATATGTTCGTGATTAGCGCCGATCGCAAGCTGATCCAGGTTCTTGAAGCGGAGTTAAACGGTTTCCCGCTTGACGCAGCCAAGTGGCGCGCCACGAATGGGGCCTTCCCGGTGTTCTTAAGCGCCTTCGGTTGATATTTATTGATAATGCAGTTAGAAAGTTCGAAACGAGTTGCTTGGGTCGGCTCGCGCCCTTGCTTGCTAATTAATTAGGTAATGTCCGATTAAGGGGCCGCCGCCCCTTAAAATCCCCGCAAATTCAGGGAAGCTCTGATTTTCGGGATAACTTAATCAGAGCTTCCTCAGGTGAAACGTGAAGAAAATCTTAATTCTCGGCGTGAACGGCTTCATCGGCCATCATTTGTCCCAACGCATTATTCAAACGACCAACTGGCATGTGTACGGCATGGATATGGGTGCCGACCGCTTGGGCGATGTGATCCGACATGACCGTTTTCATTTCACTGAAGGCGATATCACCATCAACAAGGAATGGCTGGAGTACAACATTCGCAAATGCGATACGGTACTGCCTCTCGTCGCCATCGCCACGCCCGCTACGTATGTGAAAGAACCGCTGCGCGTTTTCGAACTGGACTTCGAAGCCAATCTGCCCATCGTGCGTTCCGCGGTGAAATACAAAAAACGGATCATCTTCCCCTCCACGTCGGAGGTCTACGGCATGTCGACCGACAAGGCCTTCGATCCGGAAATGTCGAACCTGGTGTTGGGCCCGATCAACAAGCCGCGTTGGATTTATTCCTGCGCCAAACAGCTGATGGATCGCGTCATTCACGCTTACGGCATGGAGCAAGGTCTCGACTACACGTTATTCCGGCCCTTCAACTGGATCGGCTCGGGTTTGGATTCGTTGAATACCGCCAAAGAAGGCAGTTCCCGCGTCATTACTCAGTTCCTTGGCCATATCGTGCGCGGCGAGCCGATCAAGCTTGTCGACGGCGGCAGTCAGAAACGGGCCTTCACCTATATCGACGACGGCATCGACGCGCTGGTGAAAATCATCGATAACAAGAAGAACATCGCGAGCGGAAAGATCTACAACATCGGCAATCCGAAAAACAATTATTCCGTGCGCGAAGTGGCGGAAATGATGCTTGCGCTCGCGGCGAAGTACCCCGAATACGCGCCGATGGCAAAGAAAGTGAAATTAGTGGAGACCAGCGCGACGGCTTATTACGGCAAGGGCTATCAGGATGTTCAGAACCGCGTGCCGAAAATCGAGAACACTTGCAACGATCTGGACTGGAAACCGCAAGTGAATATGAAAACGGCGTTGAAAAATATTTTTGAGGCCTATAAAGATCACGTGGCTGACGCGCGCAGTTTGGTCGAATAATTGATGAAACTCGCTCTCAAGATCGACGTCGATACCTATCGCGGCACGCGCTTCGGCGTGCCGCGGCTCGTCGAAGCGCTGCAACGCCATCAAGCCGGGGCGACGTTTTTATTCAGCCTCGGACCCGATCGCACAGGCCGCGCGATCAAGCGTGTCTTCCGTCCGGGGTTCATGAAAAAGGTGTCGCGCACCTCGGTGCTCAAACACTACGGCCTGAAAACCCTGCTCTACGGCACGCTCCTGCCCGCCCCCGACATCGGCGTGCGATGTGCGGACGTCATGCGCAGCGTGCGCGATAGCGGCTTCGAAGTCGGCATTCATTGCTGGAATCACATCGCTTGGCAGGATGGGGTAGCCGAGGCGGACGTGGAATGGACGGAAAAACAAATGCGTCTGGCCTGCGACCGCTTTGAACGCATTTTCGAAGAGCCGGCCAAGGTGCACGGCGCGGCCGGCTGGCAAATGAATCGCCACGCTTATCGCCTCACGCAGCGCTTGGGTTTCGAATATGCCGCCGATACGCGCGGCACCGAGCCCTTTATTCCCATTCAAAACGCCGAAATCATCGCCTGTCCACAATTGCCCGGCAGCTTGCCGACTTTTGACGAGTTGATCGGCTTGGATGGTGTGACGTCGGAAACTGTTGCGTTGCGCGTGCTCCAACTTACCGAAACCGCGAAAACACACGTCTTTACGCTCCACGCCGAGCTCGAAGGCATGCGACTCCTCCCTGCTTTCGAAGAGCTGCTCGTGGGTTGGAAGGCTCAAGGCTATGAGATCGTTTCCATGCGCTCACTTTTCGAATCGCTGGATCTGAAAAAGCTGCCGCGCTGCGAAGTCCAGGTCGGCGAGGTGCCGGGGCGCTCGGGCACGCTCGCGCTCCAAGGCCCGGAATTTCTTACCTGAACACCCGAACAGCCTTAGTAGTGCCGGTCAGTTTTACAGTGCGCTGCGGGGGCAAAAAGAGATATTCGGGAAAACAGTGACTTAGACGATTGGTGCAAAATTTGCTCTTACGGCCTTAACTCGCTCGGGGCGAGCTTTAAAAAGGCTGTAAGAATCATGAATATCCGTCGCACTCTGGCCTCTGCGCTGACTGTTTCTTTGTTAATTGTCGGTTCGTCGCAAGCTGCCCTTTTGTACCAATTTTCGGGCACCACCAATGGCGGCACCGCAAGCGCCACCATGCTGGTGGATATCGTCGGCAACACGCTTACCGCCACGATCAATAACACTTCGCCAAATCCCAGTCCGAACCCCGGCAACCTTGCCGACCCAGCCATTACCGGTTTCGGTTTTCAGTTCAATAGCAGTCTGACGATGAGCAGCTGGTGTTTAAGCGCCTCGGGCGGGACGAAAATCGGCGGAACCTGCGCCGGCGCGACCACCGATTGGTTGCTCGAAACGAGCGCCATTGACGGCGTGCTTGTGGACTTCGGCGGCGAAACGGATAAAGGCGTCAAAGGCGGCTTGTACGCCCCCGGCGCGGATAACCTTGGCGGCCCGCCCCAGTACTACACCGAGGCGATTTTCACCCTCGTTTTCACCTCGGCGCCAACCATCGAACAATTATTGGGACCGAACTGCAGCGGCGCCAACGGCGGATGCAGCCCGTTCATGCGTTTTCAAAACGTGGGCGCAAACGGCGGTGGCAGTCTGAAACTGCCGGGCGTCCCCGATCGCACGACCAGAATAGTGGAAGTGCCTGAACCCGGCACGCTCGCCCTCATGGGCTTGACGCTGGCGATGTTGGGCCTGCGTCGCCGCGCCTAAAGGGAGCGCGACCCACACCAACCCGCCTTCGGGCGGGTTTTTTATTGGCCGCTTTATTGGCCGTCGTGCGAATGCAGATCGGGGTGCCAGAACAAGCGCACCTCCCCCTCCGCATCGATCAGTACGACGGCATTCTGTTCATAGCGCCGCATCCAAGCGTCTCGCTGTTCCGGCGATACGTCGAATAGACACAGACTTGCCTCTTCCCATTTGCCGCCCGGATCGGCCCCGTGCGCAGGCAAGCACTTGATTCCCAAGATTGTCGCTTCGGCGGCCAACGCTAGCTGGCGCTGATCGTTTTCCGGGCGTGGCAGAGGCACGCTGTAGGGATTCCATGCAGTGATGAGCATGGCGCGCCGATGGCTCTGCGCGCGCATCCAGGCGGCAAATTCGGGGGCGGGCCTGCCGATGCGCACCGTCACCGGCGGCCGCGTGTCGATGTGAAAATCCGTACCCAAATAGGCCCAATACAGCGCTTCGTCCATACGCGGGCTTGAGTTTGTTGCAGGCATATGCTTTGCGGCCTCCTTGGCTTCTTGCTTACAGAAAGATACGACGCAGCGCAAGATTGCGCCCTCGAGTGATTCCCGCAACAATCCAGCCTAGGTTTTTAACGCCCGCTCATGCCCAAACCCGTCGTACAGGATTTCACCCTACCCAGCACCGCCGGCACGCCTTTCAAGCTTTCCGAAGCCAAGGCGAAGACTCTGCTGTTGTACTTCTATCCCAAAGACGATACGCCCGGTTGTACGACGGAGGGTCAGGCCTTTGCAGAACTGCATTCCACGTTCCGCAAAGCGGGTTGCGAGATCTATGGCATTTCGCGCGACAGTTTGAAATCGCACGAAAACTTCAAAAACAAGATGGGTTTTCCCTTTGAGTTGCTTTCGGATCCTGAAGAACAGGTCTGCGAGCAGTTCGGGGTCATGAAAATGAAAAACATGTACGGCAAACAAGTGCGCGGCATTGAACGCAGCAGCTTCGTGCTCGATGCCGACCATGTCATCCGTCGCGAATGGCGCGGGGTAAAAGTCCCCGGTCATGCACAAGAGGTATTGGATTTTGTCAAAACGCTCTGAAACTGCTTCACCCGCTCCTGCTATCAAACGCGCGCGCAGCGGCAAAACGCCCGCCGACTCCAAGCTGTTCGTACTCGATACCAATGTGTTGATGCACGACCCGACCAGTCTGTTCCGCTTTGAAGAACACGATGTCTTCCTGCCGATCATGACGCTGGAGGAATTGGACAACAATAAGAAAGGCGTGTCCGAAGTCGCGCGCAACGCCCGTCAGGCGAGCCGCTATCTGGATGAAATCGTCAGCGGCGCGGAAGGCGATATCGGCGCCGGTATTTCGCTCAATCGGCATGAAGCCGATCCGGCCACGGGGCGCTTATATGTGCAAACCGAAGCGATCGAAGTGCAACTCCCGCCGAGTCTTCCCACCAGCAAGGCCGACAACCACATCATCGGCGTTGTCATCGCCCTACATAAGCGTTATGCCGACCGCGAAGTCATACTGGTTTCCAAAGACATCAATATGCGCATCAAGGCGCGCGCATTGGGTCTGGAGGCGGAAGACTATTTCAACGACAAGGTGCTCGAAGACACCGATCTGCTTTACACGGGCCTGCGCGAACTACCGGAGAATTTCTGGGACGAGCACGGCAAGGACATGGAATCGTGGAAGAAGGAAGGCCATACCTACTTCCGTGTCAGCGGCCCCTTGAGTCAAAGCATGCTGCTCAACGAGTTCGTCTATCAGGAAGGCGAGCAAGGGCTGCAAGCGATCGTGAAGGAGCAGAGCGGAAAGACGGTCGTTCTGGAGACGATCAAGGATTACGCGCATAACAAAAATGCCGTATGGGGCATCACGGCGCGCAACCGCGAACAGAATTTCGCGCTTAACTTGCTGATGAATCCCGATATCGATTTCGTCACGCTGTTGGGTCAGGCCGGCACCGGCAAGACCCTGCTTACGCTGGCCGCAGGACTGATGCAAACGCTGGAAGTGAAGCTGTATAGCGAAATCATCATGACTCGCGTGACTGTGCCGGTGGGCGAAGACATCGGCTTCCTGCCCGGCACCGAAGAAGAAAAAATGACGCCCTGGATGGGCGCGCTGGAAGATAACCTCGACGTGCTCAATGCGACCGACGACGAAGCCGGCGAATGGGGCCGCGCCGCGACGCGCGATCTGATCCGCTCGCGCATCAAGATCAAGTCGCTCAACTTCATGCGCGGCCGCACATTCATCAACAAGTTCCTCATCATCGATGAAGCGCAGAACCTGACGCCGAAGCAGATGAAGACACTGATCACCCGCGCCGGCCCCGGTACGAAGGTGGTCTGCCTCGGCAACATCGCGCAGATCGATACGCCCTACCTCACCGAAGGCAGTTCTGGCCTCACCTACGTGGTGGATCGCTTCAAAGGATGGTCGCACTCGGGCCACATCACCCTGCAACGCGGCGAGCGTTCACGACTGGCGGATCACGCGGCGGAAGTGCTGTAGCGCTCGATACGCTTTTCTTGCGCGGGCAGCGATGTTTTTACGCTGCTTGCGCTGCCGTTCAGGCACTTGGTCGACGTGGCTTCGGCCCTGACCGTTTCCGGCCAGCAGGCAATCGCTTGGTTTAGCCCTCAATTTTCCGCACATTGTTGCGGCATAGCACTTGCCCGTTTCATCGCAATGCTGTGATCGGCTAATTGAGCTCCCGCAGCCTCCACTGCAAACCCGGATACGCGTGTTTAGCCAATCGAGGCGTCTATGATCGAACTCTTAAGCGACCCTACCGCCTGGGTAGGTTTGCTCACCCTGATCGTGCTCGAGATTGTTCTCGGCATCGACAATCTTGTTTTTATCGCGATCATCGCGTCACGCCTGCCGCCGCGACAGCGCGACACCGCGCGCGTTGTCGGATTGTCGCTGGCGCTCTTCATGCGTCTCGGCCTGCTTGCCGCCATTTCCTGGCTGGTGACGCTGACGGAGCCTTTGTTCACGCTCGGCACCATGGAAGTGTCCGGCCGGGACCTGATCCTGTTTCTCGGCGGGCTTTTTCTGATCTACAAGGCAACGACCGAACTCCACGCGCGTCTTGAAGGCGCGCAGCACCATGGACCGAAAACCGTGGCGCGCGCCGGACTGTGGATCGTAATCGCACAGATCGTCGTCCTCGATGGCGTGTTCTCGTTGGATTCGGTGATCACAGCGGTCGGGATGGTGGACGATCTGCCTGTGATGATGGCGGCGGTGGTGATCTCGATCGGTGTCATGCTGTTCGCCTCTAAGCCCCTAACGGTTTTCGTCAACGCGCACCCGACTGTGGTGGTGCTTTGCCTGGCCTTTTTGCTGATGATCGGGCTCAGCTTGGTGGCCGAAGGGCTGGGCTTTCATTTGCCCAAGGGCTATTTGTATGCGGCGATCGGTTTTTCGATACTCATCGAAGCCTTCAACCAAATCGCACGGCGCAACTATCTCAAACATCAAACGCGTCGCCCGCTGCGTCAACGCACTGCCGACGCGGTGCTGCTCCTGCTCGCCGGCCCGGACGCTTCGCAGACAGAACCCGCCATGGCCGGCGCACCCTTTCGGCCAGACGAGAAACCAGCCTTTGCGCCGGAAGAAAGACAAATGGTGCGTGGAGTGTTGACGCTTGCAGAGCGCTCGCTGCATTCACTAATGACGCCGCGAACACAAACCGCTTGGATCGACATCGAGCGCGACGCAGACGACATTCACCAACAGATCCATGAGCGGCCGCATAGCCGCTACCCCATCGCGCGCGGCAGCTTGGATCAATGGGTCGGCGTAGTCCGCGCCAAAGATGCGATCTACGACCTCGTGCACAAGGGTCGCATCGACGATGATTCCATCCGCGACGTAGTCGTCCTACCCCAAACCATGCCTGCGCTACGCGCCATCCGCCGTTTGCGGGAAGCAAACGCGCAACTCGCCTTGGTTAGAGATGATCACGGTACCGTTCAAGGCGTCATCACGCCACTCGATATTCTGGAAGCGATCGCGGGCGATTTTCCGGAAGAAGGAGAAGGCCCCACCATTCGACCGCGGGGACCGGATAGTTGGCACGTCGACGGTAGCGCCGATCTCCACTATCTGGAACTTGTGTTAGAGACCTCCGGACTCGTCGACGAAGCTGATCGTTACACGACTGTCGCAGGGCTGGCGATCGCCCGGCTGCAACGACCTCCGCAAGCGGGCGATCGTTTCAGCCACAAGAATTTCGAATTCCATATCACCGATGTGAGCGGCAATCGCGTGCGTGCAATGGAAGTGAAACGGCTTGAAAAAACGGGGGAAGACGAGGCTTGAAGGACTGCGCGGAAATCGCGCTTCAAATTCGCTAGAAGCGATTGGGATTCGCGTAATCTTAGTTCCAGCTAACCTAAAGATTAGCCTCCTCCACTAAGAACTATGCGTAAGTCCCAACCCCAAAAGCGGTGAATGAATTGAAAGCATAGTTTTGGCTCCGACATAACCTAAAGGTTAGTCTTCGCCGAAATTACGCAAAGTTAATTGGAGGCGTAATTTTAGTTCCGGCTAACCTGAAGATTAGCCTCCACTAAAAACGATGCGTACGTCCAAATTGCTAAAAGCGATTCGGATTCGCGTAGTTCTCGAACTTGGTGTACTGGCCGAGAAAGGTAACATCGATGTGCCCAATCGGGCCGTTACGTTGTTTGAGGATGAGAATTTCGGCTTTGCCCTTGTCCGCGGAGTCGGGGTTGTAAACCTCGTCGCGATAAATGGCGAGAATGATGTCGGCGTCCTGTTCGATGGCGCCGGATTCGCGCAGGTCGGACATCACGGGGCGCTTATTCGGACGTTGCTCCAAACTGCGGTTGAGCTGCGAGAGCGCGATGACCGGCACATCGAGTTCCTTGGCCAGCGCTTTCAGCGAACGCGAAATTTCGGAAATTTCCGTGGCGCGGTTTTCGCCCATGCTCGTCGCCGACATCAACTGCAAATAGTCGATGATGATCAGCCCCAATTTTCCGTATTGACGGTGTAAGCGACGCGCACGCGCGCGCAATTCCAAGGCGTTGAGCGCAGGCGTGTCATCGATATGAATCGGCGCGCTATGCAACTTGCCGACCGCATCGGTGAGACGGCTCCAGTCTTCGTCCGCCAGGCGACCCGTACGCAATTTGTGCTGGTCGACCCGGCCGATGGATCCCAGCATCCGCGTGGCGATTTGCGACCCAGCCATTTCCATACTGAAAATCGCCACCGGCAGTCCGGTCGCCAAAGCCACGTTCTCGCCGATGTTGATGGAGAAAGCCGTCTTCCCCATTGAGGGACGGCCGGCGACGATCACCAGATCACCCGCCTGCAAACCCGAAGTCATGGTGTCGAGGTCGGCAAAGCCGGTCGGAATACCGGTGATATCGGAAGGATTGTCGCGGCTATAGAGGAAATCGACCCTCTCCATGACTTGCGCGACCAGTTGCTCCATTTGCATGAAGCCTTGCTTGCCGCGCGCGCCGGACTCGGCGATTTCGAAAACTTTGGATTCGGCTTCGTCGAGCAACTGACCGACGTTCTTGCCCATCGGATTGATAGCGCTGTCGGCGATGTCATTTCCCACCGCCACCAATCGACGCATGATTGCGCGTTCACGCACGATCTCCGCGTAGCGCCGAATGTTGCTCGCCGACGGCGTGTTCTGCGCCAGCGAGCCAAGATATGCCAGGCCCCCGGTTTTGTCTTTGTCCTCGCTCGACTCAATGGACTCATGCACGGTCACAACGTCAGCGGGCTTTGCCTCATCGATCAGACGCGCGATGTGCCGATAGATGCGTCGATGATCGTCGCGATAGAAATCGTGGCCCGCCAGCATATCGCCGATTTTTTCCCACGCCTGGTTGTCCAGCAGCAGACCGCCCAAGACCGATTGTTCCGCTTCAATGGAGTGCGGCGGCACGCGCAACGCGAGCACTTGCGGGTCTTGCACATTTTGCTGAAGCGGTTGCGCCATCGGTCTGTGTGGTCTTGGTTTGTGCGGTTGAGTGGAGCGGGTCTTGGCGCCTCTGGCGTCCACGTGGCGGAGATTCTAGCGGTCTATGGGCTTCGATGTGGGACCATCTAAGTGAAATTTTTTAACGCGCTGCCATGAAAAAAGCCCCGATCGCTCGGGGCTTTTTTCGGACTGCTTTGCTTTCAACGCATTAAGCAAATTGCTTTAGAGAGAACCCTTAAATATCCTTAAGACGATTGTTCGCCCAACACCGACACTTTGATGTTGACCAGCACATCAGTATGTAGCGAAACCGACACATCGAAGTCGCCCACGGCCTTAAGCGGGCCTTGTGGCATACGGATCGCGGCACGCTCGACTGGATGGCCTTGCTGTTCCAGCGCTTCGGCAATGTCGTGCGGCGACACGGAACCGAACAGACGGCCGTCCACGCCCGCCTTGCGGGTGATTTGAACCGTCAGACCTTCCAATTGCCCGGCTTTGGCTTGCGCCGCGGACAGGGCTTCGGCTTGCACTTTTTCCAGTTCGGCACGGCGCTTTTCGAACTCGGCTAGATTACCGGGCGTTGCGCGTTTGGCCTTGCCTTGAGGGATGAGGAAGTTACGTGCGTAACCGTCCTTCACCTTGACCACATCGCCCAGGGCGCCGAGGTTGATCACCTTTTCCAACAAAATAATTTGCATCGCGGCTCCTTAGTGCAGATCGGTATAAGGCAGCAACGCGAGGAATCGCGAGCGCTTGATCGCATCGGACAGTTGCCGCTGATAACCGGTTTTGGTGCCGGTGATGCGGGCCGGAATGATCTTGCCGTTCTCGTTGATGAAGTCTTTCAGCAGATCGACGTCTTTGTAGTCGATCCACTCGATTTTTTCCGCGGTGAAGCGGCAGAACTTGCGGCGTTTGAATAACGCGCGGCCGCCTTCGCGACCTCCTTTTTTACCGTCTTTACCTTTGGCGTTACGACCGCCTGCGCGGCCTCTGCTGGGTGGGGGCATGTTTCGCTCCTATCTATTCGCGATGCAGCTTTAGGGCTGCTGAAATTCAATCTTGTCTACGTGTAGTACCAGTTGTTTGCTGACCCGGCTTCTGGAGGCCAAAAAACCTTCCAGACGCAATCCGATTCCCAAGGCTGCGGCGCTCATCAACTGCGCCTTTTCCTGCACCGCCACACAAGCCAGTTCGTATTCGACTTGGCGGCTTGCGCCTGCTTCGCTTTGTTGCGAGACGTGCGCGATGCGGAAATTGAGGATCGGAATTCCAGCCGGCGTATGCCTCAACGCATCTCGCTCGGCCAGCGTGCCTTGCACGACAAACCGGTTCCCACCGGGTTCCAATTCAAGCGTCGGCGTCGGCGCCAGCTTCAGCTTCGGCTTCCACAACCTTCGTTTCGGAAGACTTGGCATCCAGCACGGACTTGGCTTTTTCCTCTTTCATCATGGGCGAAGGCGCGACAACTGGGCCTTTCATTTTCACGACCAGATGACGAAGCACCGCGTCATTGAACTTGAACGCATGTTCCAGTTCGACGAGCGTTTCGTTATCGCACTCGATGTTCATGAGCACGTAGTGCGCTTTGTGCACTTTCTGAATCGGATAAGCCAGCTGGCGACGGCCCCAGTCTTCGAGGCGATGCACTTTGCCCTGACGGGTGCCAACCACGGCGCGATAGCGCTCGATCATGCCAGGCACTTGTTCGCTTTGGTCCGGATGGACGATGAATACGATTTCGTAATGACGCATGCATTCTCCTTTGGGTTAAGCCACTTGCCATGCGAAGCAAGGTGACAGGTTGAAAGGACCGATTAGGGTCTCAGTCG
>DATEEW010000293.1:0-4818 GCA_035280965.1 Burkholderiales bacterium | reverse complement strand
TATCGCCAGCTCGGTGTATGCAGGACGCATACTGGCGGCCCAAGGAAGCGATCCGAAGCTTTTAATGCGTAGGCACTATGTCGCCGAGTTTTCGCGTTTCGGCGTCACGGTGCTTCTGTTCGCCGCAGTGTTTCTGTTGTTCAAGGGCGTTGCACCGTTGCCCTTGTTTTTGACTTACGCCGCCACCCTCGCGGTTTATTGGGTGGCTTTGATTTTGGATTGATTGAGCTCTCACCGGCCCACATGGCAACCGAATCTGCAATAACCTCCTCCGAATATATTTCGCACCATTTGGTGAACTGGCACGCGGGTCATGGCTTCTGGACCTTTCATGTCGACACCCTTTTAGTGTCCGGTGTCATCGGCCTATTGATTTTCGGTTCCATGGCACTGGCGGCGCGCAAAGCGACCAGCGGCGTACCGGGGGGATTTCAGAATTTCGTAGAAATGATCGTCGGGTTCGTGGATACCCAAGTCAAAGACACCTTCCACGCCAAGAGCAATCTGGTCACGCCGTTGGCTGTAACGATTTTCGTCTGGGTGTTCCTGATGAACGCCATGGACTTGATCCCCGTCGATTTTCTACCCCAAGCGGTGCATGCCCTAGGCGGCGATCACTTCAAGGCGGTGCCGACCACCGACCCGAACCTCACGTTCGCGATGTCCATCTCGGTGTTTTTCCTCATGCTGGGCTTCAACTTCAAGTTCAAAGGCGTGGGTGGATTCCTGCATGAAGCCCTGACTGTGCCCTTCGGCAAATGGCTTTTCCCCCTCAATCTACTGTTCCGCATTATTGAAGACATCGCCAAGCCGATTTCGCTGGCGCTGCGGTTGTTCGGCAACATGTACGCAGGCGAAATGGTGTTCATCTTGCTCGCTGTCTGGGCGGGCGCCGGTTGGTTGTGGGTGCCTTTCAGTTCGGCTCTCAGCCTGGTCTGGGCTTTGTTCCACATTCTGATTATTACGCTGCAAGCTTTCGTGTTCATGATGTTGACCGTCGTTTACATGAGCATGGCAGCCGAATCTCACTAAGTTTTTTCTATCCACCTACCTTTCAACGAGGATAAAAATGGAAGCAGCTCTCTCCGTAGTCTTGGGCAACACCGCGATTGCCGTGGCGATCCTGATCGGCGCCGGCGCGCTCGGTACCGCGATCGGCTTCGGTATTCTGGGCGGTCGTTTTCTGGAAGGCTCCGCACGCCAGCCCGAAATGATCCCAACCCTGCAAGTGAAAATGTTCATCGTTGCCGGTCTGCTCGACGCGGTAACCATGATCGGCGTGGGTATCGCGCTGTACCTGCTATTCGCCAACCCCTTCATCGCCATCATCCAAGGCGCTGCCTAAGTGTTGGTATGCGATCTATGTTGGATCGCATCGGTGAATTAGGAGAATTAGCGTGAATATCAACGCTACCTTAGTTGGTCAGATGATCTGGTTTTTGGCCTTCATCTGGATCACGATGAAGTTCGTCTGGCCGCCGCTGCAAAAAGCGATGGCCGCACGCCAGCAGCATATTGCCGATGGCTTGGCTGCTTCCGAACGCGGCAAGCAGGAATTCGCTCAAGCGCAAAAGCGCGTCGACGATGCCTTGAACGAAGCGCGCAACCGCGCCGCTGAAATCGTCGCGCAGGCCGAGAAGCGCGCCGCGCAGATTGTCGAAGAGTCAAAAGGCGCCGCCAAAGTAGAAGGCGATCGCATGCTGGCTGCAGCCAAGGCTGAAGTCGAGCAAGCGGTGTCGCGCGCAAAAGAAAGTCTGCGTGAAGAAGTGGCGCAATTGGCTGTCGCGGGCGCGGAAAAAATTCTGCGTCGCGAAGTGGATGCCAAAGCGCATGCGCAAATGCTTACGCAACTGAAGCAGGAGCTCTGAGGCGCCATGGCTGAAATCAGCACCGTTGCGCGCCCTTATGCCGAAGCGATTTTTGCGCAGGCACAAAGCGAAGGCAGTCTGGAGCAATGGTCGCAGGCGCTGGCCGGATTGGCCGGCGCGGCGACCTCGCCCGAACTGCTTGCGGTAATGGGCGACCCCAACCTGAACGACGAGCAGTTGTTCCAACTCGTGGTTTCAGGTGCGCGTGATGATCTGCCCGCTCCCGCACAGAACTTAGTGCGCGTGCTGATCGAAAACAATCGCATTCAAGCATTGGATGCGGTGCGCGAGCAGTTCGAAGCATTGAAGCATGCGCATCAAGGCGTGGTGGATGCGCATATCGCATCGGCGTTCCCGCTCGATGACGCGCAGAAGAATGCCCTGGTCGCCGACCTCGAAACGCGCTTCAAACGTAGAGTGAATGCCCAAGTGAGCGTCGATACCGCACTGATCGGCGGTGTGCTCATTTCGATCGGCGACGAAGTCGTCGACGCCTCGGTGCGCGGCAAACTTGCCGCCATGACCGCCGAACTGACCCGAATTTGAATATCAGGATTTAGGAGCAATCATGCAACAGCTTAGCCCCGCCGAGATCAGCGATCTGATCCGCAGCAAGATTCAAAATCTGACGCTGTCCGCGGATGTGCGCAATCAGGGCACCGTCGTTTCGTTAACGGATGGCATTTGCCGAATCCACGGGCTGTCGGACGTGATGCAAGGCGAGATGCTCGAATTTCCGGGCAACACCTTCGGCCTCGCATTGAACCTTGAGCGTGACTCCGTCGGCGCGGTGATTTTGGGTGACTACACCCACCTCTCCGAAGGCGATACGGTCAAGAGCACGGGCAAGATTTTGTCGGTGCCGGTCGGCAACGCACTGATCGGCCGCGTGGTGAACTCGCTCGGTCAGCCTATCGACGGCAAAGGCCCGATCGATACCACCGAAACCGATGTGATTGAAAAAGTAGCACCAGGCGTAATCTGGCGTAAATCGGTTTCGCAACCGGTGCAAACCGGTTTGAAATCCATCGATGCGATGGTGCCGGTCGGTCGCGGTCAGCGCGAACTGATCATTGGTGACCGTCAAACGGGTAAGACCGCCGTTGCTGTCGATGCGATCATCAACCAGAAGGGCAAAGACCTGAAGTGCATCTACGTCGCGATCGGTCAGAAAGCTTCGACCGTTGCCAACGTGGTCCGCAAGCTGGAAGAAACCGGCGCAATGGCTTACACCATCGTCGTAGCCGCAACCGCTTCCGAGTCGGCTGCGATGCAATACATTGCGCCCTACTCCGGTTGCACGATGGGCGAATACTTCCGCGATCGCGGCGAAGACGCGCTGATTATTTATGACGATTTGACCAAGCAAGCTTGGGCATACCGCCAAGTGTCGCTGCTGCTGCGCCGCCCGCCGGGCCGCGAAGCGTATCCCGGCGACGTATTCTATCTGCACTCCCGTCTGCTCGAACGCGCAGCGCGCGTGAACGAAGGTTGGGTCGAGAAGTTCACCAACGGCAAAGTCAAGGGCAAGACCGGCTCGTTGACTGCGCTACCCGTGATCGAAACCCAAGCGGGTGACGTGTCAGCCTTCGTGCCGACCAACGTGATTTCGATTACCGACGGCCAGATCTTCTTGGAAACCGACTTGTTCAACGCCGGTATCCGTCCCGCTATTAACGCGGGCGTGTCGGTGTCGCGCGTCGGTGGTGCTGCGCAAACCAAAGTCATCAAAAAGCTGGGCGGCGGCGTGCGTCTTGCCCTCGCGCAATATCGCGAGTTGGCGGCCTTCGCGCAGTTCGCCTCCGATCTGGACGAAGCAACCCGCAAACAGCTGGAACGCGGCCGTCTGGTCACCGAACTGATGAAGCAGCCTCAATATCAGCCGATGCAAGTTTGGGAAATGGCGTTGACGCTGTTCGCGGTGAACAACTCCTACTTCGACGACATCGATGTGAAAAATGCGCTGGCTGCCGAGAAAAGCCTGCGCAACCACATCAAAGGCAAGTACAGCGATGTCGTGGATCGTATCGAGGCAACGAAAGATCTGTCCGCCGACGACGAAGCGAAGTTGCACGCCGCAATTAAAGAATGGAAAGCGAACAGCAGTTTCTAAGGCTTGTCCCTTCGAGATGCGTGAGAGTACGTAAAGAACGTAAAAGGCGAATTTTCCCGACCCTCGCACAGCGAGGGTCGACTTTGAATTTAAAACCGTAGGTTTTATATGCCCGGCAGTAAAGAGATCCGCAACAAGATCAAGAGCGTGCAAAACACGCGCAAGATCACCAAGGCCATGGAGATGGTGGCCGCGTCCAAAATGCGCAAGGCGCAGGAACGCATGCGCGCCGCGCGTCCCTATGGCGAAAAGATTCGCAACGTCGTGGCCAACCTCTCGCACGCCAACCCTGAATATCGTCATCCCTTCATGGTGTCGCACGACAGCGTGAAGCGCATCGGCATCATCCTCGTCACGACGGACAAGGGTCTGGCCGGCGGTCTTAACACCAACGTTCAGCGTCTGGTGTTGAACAGAATGAAAGAGTGGGAAGCCGAAGGCGAAAGCTTCGAAGTCTGCGCCATCGGCAACAAGGGTCTGGGCTTCATGCAGCGGCTGGGGGCGAACGTCGTTTCCCATGTCACGCAGATGGGCGACAAGCCGCAACTGGAAAAGCTCATTGGCGCCGTGAAAATCATGCTCGATGGCTACATGGAAGGCCGTTTCGATCGTCTGGTGATCTTCTATACGAAGTTTCTCAACACGATGAAACAAGAGCCGGTGGCCGAACAGTTGCTGCCTTTGACAGGCGAAAAGATCGGCGCGCCGGAAACCACCTGGGACTATATCTACGAGCCCGATGCGCACACCGTGCTGGACCAGGTTTTGACTCGCTATATCGAGGCGATCATTTACCAGGCGCTTGCCGAGAACATGGCTTCGGAACAATCCGCGCGG
>DATEEW010000292.1:0-4920 GCA_035280965.1 Burkholderiales bacterium | reverse complement strand
GGACGAGGGCACGAGCGTATCGCTGCAAGTCTTCGACGCGCAGGACAAAGCGCAGGACGCGCATCGAATCGGCTTGCGCCGTTTGTTCATGCTTCAATTCAAGGAGCAGCTCAAGTATCTGGAAAAAAATCTGCCGAACCTGCAGGCCATGAGCATGCAATACGCGAGTCTGGGTGAAATGGCCGACCTCAAGCGCCAATTGATTGCGGCCACTGTTGACCGCGCTTGTCTAGGCGATCCTCTACCGAGCACGCGGTCCATGTTCGAACGTCGCCGCGACGAAGCCAAAACGCGCCTGAACCTGATCGCGCAGGAACTCGCGCGTCTGGTGGGAACGATATTGAGCGAGTATCAGGTTTTGGGTAAAAAGCTCCAAGCCTTAAAGAGTTTTCCAGAGGTGCAGCGCGATATGCAGGAGCAGCTTGGACGCTTATTGACTAAAGATTTTATCGAAGCGATGCCATACGAGCGCCTTCAACATTTCCCTCGCTATTTGAAAGCCGCCAGTCTGCGACTCGACAAGTTGCGTGCGGATCCCGCGCGCGATATCCGTGGACTGGGAGAACTGCTTCCCCTGCAAACGCAGTGGTTGCGCGAAGAGATTAAAGTGCGCAAGCAGGGAACTGCGGACCCGCAATTGGATCAATTCCGCTGGTTGCTGGAAGAATTGCGGGTGCAATTGTTCGCACAGGAATTGCGTACGCCGGCGCCGGTTTCGGTCAAGCGTCTACAGAAGATGTGGGAATCGATGCGTCGCTAAACGAAAGTTACAAGGGAAGATATGGGCGATATTGTTGTGGCGATGGGACGGGCATTCGGCAGCTTGCTGCATCCACGCATGTTGATGTTGATGATCTGGCCGATGGCCGTAGCGGGATTGTTCTGGTTGGTTGTCGCCTTTTTTTTCGGCGCGAGCACGGTGCAATGGGTGAAAAACTATCTCAACACCTCGGCAATCGCTGAATGGACATCGCAATGGTTCAGTTTTGCGCCTGTTGCGGCCTTTCTGGGTTGGTTCGCACTATTGGTGTTGTTCGTACCTTTGGTACTCATTACCGCATCGCTCATCATCGGCATTTTCGGGATGACGTCGATGGTCAATCATGTGGCCGAGCGCGATTATCCCGCGCTGGAGCGCAAACACGGCGGCAGCATCGCCGCGATGACGGTCAATGCCCTCTTTGCGCTGGTCGTATTTCTGTTGCTGAGTTTGCTTTCGCTGCCCTTGTGGTTCGTGCCGCTGCTATGGCCGATGATACCGATTTTGTTGTTCGCTTATTTTAATCAGCGGATGTTTCGTTTCGATGCGCTGGCCGAGCACGCCAGTCGCGAGGAAATGAAAGCGCTGTCGGCAAAACATGGCCGCGATATGGTTTTGCTCGCCATCGTCTTATCGGTAATCGCCCATGTTCCAGTGGTTGGTTTTTTCACGCCGGTATTGGCAGGCCTAGCGTTTATCCACTATTGCTTGGATAAGCTCGCGATATTGCGGAAGGCGTAGGGGGGGCGTATGGCGATCGGCGCGTTGATCATCGGCGATGAAATCATGCGGGGGAAAAAGCAGGATCGCCATTTCCCTAAGCTGGTGGAATTGCTTGCCGCGCGGGGCATGCATCTTTCGTGGGCCGAATATTTAGGGGATGAACCGCCGCGCATCGTAGATGCCTTGACGCGCGGCTTCGCAACGGGTGATCTGGTATTCAGTTTCGGCGGCATCGGTGCCACGCCCGATGATCACACTCGGCGTTGCGTTGCTAATGCACTGGGTGTGGAGTTGGTTCTTCATCCGGAGGCGGAAGTTTTGATTCACGCGGCGATGCAAAAGCGAGCGGGCGTGCAAGCGAATGCGCGGCAATTGGAAATGGGTGCGTTCCCCTCCGGTGCTCAAATCATTCCCAACACCTTTAACGGCATTCCCGGTTTTTCAATCCAGGATCATCACTTCCTGCCCGGTTTTCCTGAAATGGCCTGGAGCATGGCGGAATGGGTACTCGACAATCGTTATGCGCATTTGCATCACACTATGTTGGAAGGCGAGAGTGCGATTTATGTATATGACGCCATGGAAAGCACGCTAACGCCGTTGATGGAAGAAATCGAACATCGCTATCCCGGACTTAAAGTGTTCAGTCTCCCGCACGTAGGCACGGGTGGGGTGCGTCGACATGTCGAGTTGGGAGTGCGCGGCGAACCGACGCAAATCGAGCCCGCGATGGAGGCGATGAAGGCGGGCGTCGTCGCACTGAACGGCGATTTCAGTTTGGATCGACCAACAAAAAACCCTGCCTAGGCAGGGTTTTTTGTTCGATACCTGTGCTGCTTAGGCTGTGGCTTTAGTCGCGGCTTTGATGCTGGCGTCGATAAAGCTGCTGGCTTGCGTCGCGGATTTGCTGAGGCTGTCATAAGCCGTCTGGCTTGCGTTCAACGCGGATTTCAACGCGGCGGCGGCGGTGTCGCTGCCCGGCAAACCGCTTTTGGCGAGCGTGTCGATCGAACCGCTAGCGTATTGGCTTAGTTCCGCAGCCTGAGTTTTCACAATTTCGCCGGCTTCGGCTTGTGCGGTGCTTGTCGCTTCATAAACGCTGCGACCGTAGGCGACAAGTTTTTCCACTGAAGCCTGAGGCGAAACGGTGGAGAGGGCGAACAAATCTTGTGGGCTACGAACCTCGAGCAAGGCTTTGCTCTGAGCGACTACGGTATCTGTAGTGGTTTTGATGGCTTCCATATTCAGCGCGCCGATTTTTTCGATCAGGGCGAATTGAATTTGGGCGAGGCGATAGAAAGTGTCCACACCGTTTTTGGTGCTGGCGGCAATTTGATCCGGGCTCAGGTACATGGGGGAAGCTCCTATGGGCGAGGCGCGCAAATATTGCGCTGCACAACTCGCATTTTAAGGATCCTCAGGAAGGAGTCAAGCATTATTTGTTGCAATGCACCAACGAAATACTAATTATAAAACAGCGACTTCGTGTTCTTTCCCAATCTGGGCAGGGTCCCAGTTTGCAATCGCCCACGCCAGTAACTCAGCAGGCGCCGCGCCGCGCATGGATATTGGCGGTTGATGGCCAAGGAAGGTCAGCGCCTCATATACCGCTTCCTTGTAAGCGGTAATCGGCGGAGCAAGCGTCTGTTTGGAAAGCTTTTCCCTCTGCCCATTCAGGGCCAACGGTAGATGGGCGTAGCGTGGGGTCGGCACATTCAGCAGGCGCTGCAAATATAGTTGGCGCGGCGTTGAATCCAGCAAATCCGCACCCCGGACGATATCGGTGACGCCTTGCCAAGCATCGTCAACCACTACGGCAAGCTGGTAGGCGATGCACCCGTCCCCCCGTTGAACAATAAAATCCCCGACGTCTTTGGCCAGTTCCTGTCGGACGCGGCCCTGAATGCGGTCGTCGAACACGAACGTTTCGTCGCTGATACGTAGGCGGTACGCGCGTGTAGTTCGGCCTGGAGGCAGACCATCGCGACAAGTCCCGGGGTAGACGGGGGTTTTATCGGGCTCCAAAACGGAGTCTGCAATTTCCTTGCGAGTGCAAGCGCACGGGAACACATGACCGTCCAACAGCAATTGACCCAATGCCGCGTGATAAGCCTCAAGCCGTTGGCTTTGATAAACGACGGTTTCGTCCCACAGCAGGCCGCAGGATTCGAGGGCGTGCAATATATCGTCCGCCGCCCCCGGCGTCTCCCGTGGCGGGTCCAAATCCTCGATTCTTAACAACCAACTGCCGCCGTGAGCGTGAGCGTCCACATAACTTCCGACTGCAGCCACCAGTGAGCCGAAGTGCAAGGAACCTGTGGGGGAAGGCGCGAAGCGACCGCGATATAACCAACCATTCATGAGTTCAATATAGGCGAGGACGCAGGCGGAGAGCGCCTCGTTAGCTAAAAAAACACAAGGGACCCGATGCTATACTGAACTTCGCTCACAGACCTCTGCCCATCAGGGCGTCTGTGCGCGGGAATCGGCCTCGTCTTGGTGGGTTTTACGGCCCGGTTGGGACGGTCCGTTGAGCCAATACATCGAGGGCCTACCGTGGCGACCATCGAGTTAAATAAAGACAATTTCAGCCACACCATTGCAAACAATTCAATGGTGGTTATCGACTTCTGGGCGCCTTGGTGCGCGCCTTGCAGGGCATTCGCGCCGACTTACGAAGCAGCGTCGGAACAGCATCCCGATGTCGTATTTGCAAAGTTGAACACGGAGGCGGAACAGGAAATCGCCGCCGCTTTCAACATCCGTTCCATTCCGACACTGATGATTTTTCGCGATCAGATCATTCTGTTCGCCGAAGCCGGCGCTTTGGCGCCCACGCACTTGGAACAAGTATTGACCCAGGCAAAAGCGCTCGATATGGACGAGGTCCACCGGGAACTGGCTGAGCAAAAAGCCGAAGAAGAGAAATAGGCGTCAATCGAGCTAGCGACGGGGCGCAGAGTGTCCCGTGCAGAGCAGGCAGTCTAAACGTTCATACGGGCATTCGACCTAAAAGATACGATGACGGCGAAGGATCCTTTCACTTTAAGTCCGGTGCAATCCCTCGATGGGAGGGTGCGCATGGAGCGCTTGCGGCTGTTATGCGAGCAGGCGCCGCTTTCTATCGCCGCACAGCTTGTCGCTACCGGCTTGATCGTGCTCGCGGCGCGCGGTCAGGGACTCGCGTTTCACATTGTGGTCTGGGCGAGTTATATGGCCGTCGTCAATCTCATCGCGCTCGGCTTATGCGCCCGCTATTACGGCAGCCTACCGCCTGCGACGCATGCCTTGCGATGGGAGCGCGCTATTACCGTTGCAGCTGGTGCCATTGGTGCGGGTTGGGGCGCGTTGGCGCTCTATGCGCTGTCGCGAACCGAATCCTTCGATCTGCTGTTGTTGGGTTTGAGTATCTCCGCGATCGCTGCCGGTGGTTTGGT
>DATEEW010000291.1:0-5439 GCA_035280965.1 Burkholderiales bacterium | reverse complement strand
GAAGTACATCTTTCTAATATCCACGCTCGCGAAGACTTTCGCCGGCATTCTTATTTTTCCGAGCTGGCCGTGGGTGTCATTTGCGGCTTGGGCAGCCGGGGCTACGACCTCGCGCTCGAATACGCACTCGATTTCTAATCGGGTCGCGCGCTAGTAGGGACTCGCGCAGGAGCATTCAATGGATTTACGCAAACTCAAAAAACTGATCGACCTGGTGGAAGAGTCCGGCATTGCCGAACTGGAAGTCACCGAGGGCGAAGAAAAGGTCCGCATCGTCAAAGGCGGCGGCGCCCCCAAAGAAATCTACTTCAGCGCACCGCAAGGTCATATGCATGCGCCGATGCACGCAGCTGCCCCCGTCGCCGCGATACCTGCCCCGGCGGCTGCAGAACCTGCTGTCCCCGCAGGTCACGCCGTGAAGTCGCCGATGGTCGGGACCTTCTATCGTTCGCCCTCACCCGGCGCGAAGGCTTTTGTCGAAGTAGGCGACACGGTGAAAGTGGGCCAGACCGTGTGCATTATTGAGGCGATGAAGCTGCTCAACGAAATCGAGTGTGATAAAGACGGCGTTGTTAAAGCCATCCTTATCGAAAACGGCCAACCCGTCGAATACGGCGAACCCTTGCTGGTGATCGAGTAAGGTTAAGCCTTACTCCTCGAGCGCCCCATGTTTGAAAAGATTCTGATCGCCAATCGCGGAGAAATTGCACTCCGCATCCAGCGCGCCTGCCGCGAAATGGGCATACGCACGGTCGTCGTGCATTCAGAGGCCGACCGCGAAGCCAAATACGTGAAGCTCGCCGACGAATCGGTATGCATCGGCCCCGCGCCTTCCGCACAGTCCTATTTAAATGTTCCCGCCATCATTGCCGCGGCCGAAGTCACCGACGCCGAGGCGATTCATCCGGGATACGGCTTTTTGTCCGAGAACGCCGACTTCGCCGAGAAGGTCGAGAAGAGCGGATTCGTATTTATCGGGCCGCGCCCCGAAAACATTCGTCTAATGGGCGATAAGGTCAGCGCGAAGGACGCGATGATCAAAGCCGGCGTGCCTTGCGTGCCGGGATCTGGCGGCGCACTCCCCGAAGACCCCGCAGAAATTATTAAAACGGCGCGCGAAATCAAATACCCCGTCATTATTAAAGCGGCCGGTGGCGGTGGCGGACGCGGCATGCGCGTCGTCCATACCGAAGCCGCTTTGCTGAATGCCGTGACTTTGACGCGCACTGAAGCGCAGGCGGCTTTCAGCAATCCCACGGTGTACATGGAAAAGTATCTGGAGAACCCTCGGCATATCGAGGTCCAGATCATGGCGGACGCCCATCGCAACGTCGTTTATTTGGGCGAACGCGATTGCTCCATGCAGCGCCGCCATCAGAAAGTGCTGGAAGAAGCGCCTGCCCCCGGGCTTACGGTACGGCAACGAACACGCATCGGCGAACGATGCGCCGAAGCCTGCCGCAAAATCAATTATCGCGGCGCCGGTACCTTCGAGTTCTTGTACGAGAACGACGAGTTCTATTTCATCGAAATGAACACGCGCGTGCAGGTAGAGCATCCCGTCACCGAAATGGTGACTGGCATCGATATCGTGCAGCAGCAAATCCGCGTCGCAGCAGGCGAGAAACTCACGCTCAAGCAACGCGAGATCGAACTCAAAGGCCACGCGATCGAATGTCGCATCAATGCCGAAGATCCGTTCAGCTTCGTGCCTTCGCCCGGCCGCATCACTTCCTATCACCCGCCCGGCGGTCCCGGCATCCGCGTGGACTCGCACGTCTATCACGGTTACTTCGTGCCGCCGAATTACGATTCCATGGTCGGCAAGGTTATCGCCTACGGTGACACGCGCGAACAGGCGATCCGTCGCATGCGCATCGCCCTGTCCGAAATGGTGGTGGAAGGCATCAAGACCAACATCCCGCTGCATCAGGAGTTGATGCTCGACGAGCGTTTTCTCACCGGCGGCACCAGTATCCATTACCTCGAGCAAAAGCTGGCCCTTGCCGGCAAGCGCGAGGACAAGTAAAGGGCTTCGCATCATGAGCTGGATTTCGCTCGTGATCGAAGTGCCCGCCGCCGAAGCCGAGGCGCTGTCTGAAGCGTTGATGGATCAGGGAGCGTTGTCAGTCAGCGTGGAAGACGCCGCCGCAGGCACTGCGGAAGAGCAACCGTTGTTCGGGGAGCCCGGATCCCCTACGGAAACCATGTGGGCGCGAAGCGTGGTGCGTGCGCTTTGCGAGACGAATGCGAATACGCAAAACATGCTCGAAACAGCAAGCATCGCTTGCAAGATCTCAACACCCGCCTATCGTACTGAGGACGTACCCGAACAGGACTGGGTACGCGTCACCCAGGCGCAGTTCGAGCCTATACGAATTTCTCCGCGCCTTTGGATCGTGCCCTCGTGGCACGAGAAACCGGATCCCGCTGCCATTACACTCGAACTCGATCCTGGCCTCGCGTTCGGCACCGGGAGTCATCCGACGACCCGCTTGTGTCTGCAATGGCTTGAGGCGCGTCTCAAAGGCGGAGAAGCGGTGCTCGACTACGGTTGCGGATCGGGCATCCTGGCCATTGCCGCAGCGAAATTGGGTGCCGGCCGCGTAGTCGGTGTGGACATCGATCCGAGCGCGGTGACTCAAGCGCGAATCAATGCGACGAACAACGACGCGAAAGTCGAATTCTTAGAGACGTGCGCTACCCTCTCGTTCGATGCGGACTTCGTCGTGGCGAATATTCTGGCCTTGCCTTTGAAGCTTTTGGCGCCGCTATTGGCTGCGCATTGCCGCTCCGGCGGTCGCATTGTCCTTGCAGGTTTGCTCGATTCGCAAGACGAAGAAGTGGCACAAGCTTACGAGCAATGGTTTCAAATGTCGGTGTACGCACGGGAGGAGGGCTGGACTGCTTTGGAGGGAATACGCAAATGAAAATGGTCACACGCTGCCCGGCCTGCGCGACTGCTTTTCGCATTCATCGCGATCAGCTGGATGCGCGCGGCGGGCAAGTGCGCTGCGGCCATTGTGCAGTCGTCTTCGATGCGCACGCCAATTTACAGGTGGAAGCGGAGCTTCCACCGCCAATGGCGGAGGTAGCTGGGCAAACCGACTTTGCCATTCATATCGAAACACAACCGCCGGAACCGGACTGGCTGCCGGATCAAGAAGCGGTATTCGTGGACACTACGCCCGAATTTATAGAGCATGAAACGATCGATGCGGCCGAAGTAGAGGAAGTATCGCCACCGACCTTGGAAGAACTCGGTTTCGTGCCCGCAAAACCGCGTTCGGGCTTTCTCAGCTTTCTTTGGGGGCTCGCGATCGTGGTGTTGAGCGCCGCTTTGCTTTTGCAAGCGGCCTATCATTTCCGTGACCAGTTTGCGACGTATGTGCCGCAGTTGCATTCGTGGCTGCAATCGGCTTGCGAGCCGGTGGGTTGTATCGTGCCCTTGCCGCAACGCTCTGACTTGGTAAGCATTGAGGCCGACGAGATGCAACGGGATGCCGAACGACCCGATGTGCTAATGCTGTCGGCTGTATTGCGTAACCGCGCCGGCTTCGATCAAGCCTATCCCGATCTCGAATTGACGCTCACCAATGAATCGCAGATCACCGTCGTCCGCCGTGTGTTGCGCGCGAACGAATATCTGGATGCCGCGCATCGCGGTTCGCAAGCTTTTGCGGCAAACGGCGAAGTTGCATTGAAGCTGTATATCGACGCCACCGGGTTAGGTGCCAGCGGTTACCGGATGGAAGTCGTTCACCTGTAGATTTGGCCGTCCGGTCCGCGCGAATACGTTATTCTTCGCGCCTTTCCCAACAACACAAATGGAGATTGGAAATGGCGAGCGTCACTCTGGGCGGCAACCCCGTCAACGTTGCAGGTTCACTTCCAGCGGTCGGACAAACCGCCCCGGATTTCACCCTGGTCGGGAAAGATTTGAAGCCGGTCTCTTTGAAAGACTATGCCGGCAAACGCAAAGTGCTGAATATCGTTCCGAGCCTGGATACCCCGGTTTGCGCGACATCCACGCGCAAATTCAATGAACAGGCCGGCAAAGCGACCAATACCGCGGTGCTGGTGATCTCCGCCGATCTGCCTTTTGCGATGGGCCGCTTCTGTTCGACTGAGAATATCGAAAACGTGACCCCGGCTTCGGTCTTTCGCAATCGCGAATTTTTGAAAAACTACGGTGTGGACATTACCGACGGCCCTCTGGCTGGCGTGGCCGCCCGCGCCGTGGTGGTCCTCGATGAAAACAACAAAGTGCTGCATTCGGAGCTGGTGCCGGAAATCAAAACCGAACCGAACTACGACGCCGCACTTGCCGCGTTGAAATAAGCCCACGGCGGGCGCAGTCCCGCCTGTTTTCTTCCTACTATTTTGATCGCCTTCATGCGCACACTGATTTGCGGCTCCATTGCCTACGACAACATCATGGTCTTCCAAGGCCGCTTCAAGGATCAGATCCTGCCGGAGCAGGTCCACATCCTGAACGTTTCTTTTCTGGTGCCAGAGTTGCGCCGCGAATTCGGCGGATGCGCCGGCAATATCGCTTATAACCTGAGCCTCTTGGGCGGGTCGCCCTTGATCATGGCGACGGTGGGCAGCGATGCCGGACCGTACCTGGAACGTATGGATCGGCTGGGACTGAGTCGCGAATACGTGCAACTCATGCCCGGCGCGCTCACCGCGCAAGCTTTTATCACCACGGATTTGGACGACAACCAGATCACGGCTTTCCATCCTGGCGCGATGAATTACTCTCACGCCAATACGATTGACGGTTCCATCGATGCGCAAGTCGCCATTGTCGCCCCTGATGGGCGCGAAGGGATGAGCACGCACGTGGAGCAATTGGCCCGCGCCGGGATTCCGTTCATTTTCGATCCGGGCCAGGGTTTGCCCATGTTCAACGGCGAAGAATTGCTCGCCATGATCGACCAGGCCACTTATGTGGCCGTGAACGATTACGAAGGACGCATGCTGGAAGAACGTACGGGCCACTCCCTCGGGGAACTTGCGAGCCGAGTCAAGGCTCTTATAGTGACTAAAGGGGCTTCGGGTTCGCAGATTTATGCCGACGGCCGGTCCATCGAGATCCCCTGCGTCAAGGCTGACGCAATTGTCGACCCCACCGGCTGTGGCGATGCGTATCGCTCCGGACTGTTGTACGGTATCGCGGCCGGTTTCGATTGGCGCAAAACCGGACAATTGGCCTCCTTAATGGGCTCGCTCAAAATCGCGTCACGCGGCGCGCAGAATCATGCGGCCAACCGTGCGCAAATCGGCGAGTTGTATGTTCGGCATTTCGGCGAAGCTTTGTGGTAGAAATCCGCACGCTTCACCACCCTTGCAATAGGAGTTGTTGCATGTTTTCCAAGTCCATTTTCGTCGCATTGGCCGCGTTAACGTTTACCGGGTGTATGACGAGCAATT
>DATEEW010000290.1:0-4160 GCA_035280965.1 Burkholderiales bacterium | reverse complement strand
TACGTTCGCCGTTCAGGCGCAGATTCTCGCGGCCTTCGGGGGCTTTGGGATCATAGAAGCCAACGCGCTCGATAAAACGGCCAGTGGCCGCGACGCGCGAATCTGCCGCTACGATATTGAAAAACGGACGCTTTTTGGCGCCGCCGCGTGCGAGGCGAATAACAACCATGGGTACGGACTCCGGGCTTCCCGTCCGCTCAAAAGGGCGGTCGGTCGAAAAAAGACAGCGATTGTAAGGGGTTTAAGCCTTGATTGGCAAGGATTTGAAGGGACGAATCCGCGTTGCTGCGCGCGTTCGCGAATGCGTCTAGCGCATCCCCGGCAGCATGCCCTTCATTGAACGCATCATTTTCTGCATCCCCCCTTTTTGCATGGTTTTCATAACCTTCTGCATTTGTTCGAATTGTTTGAGCAAGCGATTGAGTTCCTGGACCGGCACCCCGCTTCCGGCGGCAATGCGGCGCTTGCGAGAGGCTTTGAGCAATTCCGGCTTGGCCCGCTCCAGCGGCGTCATCGAATTGATCATCCCTTCGATGCGGAGAAGGTTTTTGTCGTCCATCCCTTGCGGCGACTGGGCGGCCGCCTGAGCGAACTGCGCGGGCAGTTTGTCCACCAGCGAGGAAATGCCGCCCATTTTTTTCATTTGCATGATTTGGGCTTTGAAGTCTTCCAGATCGAAGCCTTTGCCCTTTTTGAATTTGTCGGCAAGCTTTTGGGCTTCGACTTCATCGACACCTTTACGAGCCTCCTCAACGAGCGAAAGTATGTCGCCCATACCGAGGATGCGAGAGGCCATGCGCTCGGGATGGAAAGCTTCGAGGCCGGTGAGCTTCTCCGCTACGCCGGCGAATTTGATCGGCTTGCCCGTAATGTGGCGCACCGAAAGCGCGGCGCCGCCACGCGAATCTCCATCCAGTTTGGTAAGAACAATGCCGGTCAGGGGAAGCGTTTCATTAAACGCTTTCGCAACGTTCACCGCATCCTGACCTTGCATGGCATCGACGACGAAAAGCGTTTCGGCCGGTTTAACGGCGGCATGAAGCGCCGCAATTTCCTGCATCATCGCCTCATCGATGCCCAATCGACCGGCCGTATCGACGAACACCACATCGTTATAGTGGCGGCGCGCATGATCGATGGCGGCATTCGCAATATCGACCGGCTTTTGGCCTACTTGGGAGGGATAAAAATCCACACCGATTTGTGCGGCGAGCGTCTTGAGTTGTTCGATAGCGGCGGGACGGTAGACGTCGCACGAAACCAATAAAGGTTTCTTCCGCTGTTCCTCTTTCAGCAGCTTCGCCAACTTGCCCGTCGTCGTGGTCTTGCCGGAACCTTGTAAACCAGCCATGAGAATCACTGCGGGAGGCGTGACGTTTAGTTCGAGGCCGGCATTGGTGCCGCCCATTAATTGCGTCAGCTCCCGATGCACGACGCCCACCAGTGCCTGGCCGGGCGAGAGACTACCCACTACCTCTTCGCCCAATGCTTTCTCTTTCACCTTGGCGATGAAGTCTTTGACTACCGGCAAAGCGACGTCCGCCTCAAGCAGGGCCATGCGCACTTCGCGCAGGGCATCGGCGATGTTTTCTTCCGTGAGTCGGGCTTCGCCCCGCAGGGTTTTGACGACGCGGGACAATCTTTGAGTCAGGTTCTCGAGCATGGTGTATGAGTGGGGGAGGAAATGCGAATCGGATACACTTCGCAGAATGGGAAGTATTCTACTTCACGCGCTGACGGCAATTCTTTATTTGCTGCTCGGCGTTTATTTTTGGCGCACACGCTGGCGTGGAAGCGAAGCGGTAGGCGTCGCCATATGGGAACGCTTTGCCGTGCTGCTCCCCTTCGGCTTGCATAGCTGGCTGCTATATCTGGATTTATTCGCGAGCCCCGAATTGCGCTTCGGTTTCGGACATGCGCTTTCAGTCACCTTATGGCTCTGCGTATTGGTTTACTGGATCGAAAGTCTTTTCGTTAATTTGCAGGGCATGAATGCCATCGTCCTGCCGGTGGCCGCCGTATGCGCGTTTCTGCCCGCAGTCTTCGCCGGCCTCGCCACCCCGGTATATGCACAGCACTTCGAGTTTCGCGCTCATCTCGCGGTTGCGATGGCGGCGTACAGCCTTTTTACCCTTGCAGCCATGCATGCGCTTTTAATGGCATTGTTAGAGCGCCGTTTACACGGTGAATCGGCAGGGGGCTCGTCTAAAGGCAGCGGTCTGCTCGGCGGGCCCTTTGCGAATCTTCCGCCCTTGCTCACGCTCGAGACTTTATTATTCCGCATGCTGGGGATCGGGTTTGTGCTCCTCAGCTTGACGCTGATAAGCGGCGTGTTTTTTTCCGAAGCCTTGTTTCAGCAAGCCTTCAAATTCAGCCATAAAACGCTGTTCGCGGTCTTGTCCTGGCTGATCTTCGGGGCGCTGCTGGCGGGCCGCCGCCTATATGGCTGGCGAGGCCGCCGGGCCTTGCGTTGGACGCTCGCGGGCTTCCTGACGCTCCTTCTGGCTTACGTAGGCTCTCGTTTCGTACTCGAAGTGGTGTTGAATCGTTCACTCGGTTGAGCTATTTGACAGAACGACTCGATATCCTTTTTCTTCCTCATAAGCGCTCACTTTGGATCAGTTTTCCTTAAGCCAGCAACTCTGCGTCTTGGTCGTTCTCCTGATCATTTCGGGGCTTTTTTCCATCGCCGAAACAAGCATGGTGGCGTTGAACCGCTATCGGCTAAAGGCGATGGTCCGCCTGGGCAGTAAAGCGGCGAAACGGACGTCGGATCTTCTTGCTCGAACGGACCGCCTGCTGGGCGTCATTTTGTTAGGTAATAATCTGGTCAATGCGGCGGCGGCCACGCTAGTTGGCGTCATCACGATCGACCTGTTCGGGCAGGATGACATCGCGCTGGCGATCGGCACGCTCTCCATCACTTTTTTGATTCTGGTGTTTGCGGAAATCACGCCCAAAGTGATTGGCGCGGCCTATCCGGAGAAGATTGCCCTGCCGCTGTCCTATCTGCTCGGCCCCCTGCTGAAAATCCTTTATCCCATCGTTTGGTTCGTTAATCTTTTTTCCACAACCCTGTTATGGCTGTTACGAATCAATCCGCATGGCGCCGACTCGCAGCAGTTGACGAACGAAGAGCTTCGCTCGCTTGTGCTCGAGCACAGTCACTTTTTGCCCAAGAAGCATTCGTCGATACTGGTGAATCTCTTCGATCTTGAGCAGATCACCGTTGAGGACGTCATGGTCCCGCGTACACAGATCGAGGGAATCGATCTGGATTTACCGGCGGAAACCTTGTTGCAGCAATTGAGTACGAGCTACCACACCCGTCTCCTCGCCTATCGCGGCGAAATGGGCAACGTGGTCGGCGTGCTCCATTTGCGTCGCGCCCTCGCCCTGGTGCGCGACGGGGAACTCTCCAAAGAAGGGCTGGAAGAAATGCTCGCACAGCCCTATTTCGTCCCCGGCGACACCGGTGCGCTCGCGCAGTTGCAATACTTCCAGGAGAACCGTCAGCGCGTCGCGTTCGTGGTGGACGAGTACGGCGAATTGCAGGGCATGGTCACCTTGGAAGACATCATCGAAGAAATCATTGGCGAGTTCACCACCGCCGCCCCCGTAAAGTCTGCTTCACTGGGCTGGGATGTCGATCAGACCGCGTTGGTCGAAGGGGGCGTCAGTCTGCGCGACCTCAATCGTAAATTGTCTTTGAGACTGCCCTTGGACGGCCCTAAGACGCTAAATGGATTGATTGTCGAATACCTCGAAGATATTCCCGAATCGGGTGTCGGACTCAAGATCGAGGGCGTGCCCATGGAAGTTGTTCAGACGGAAGATCGCGTTATCAAGGTCGTACGCCTGTTCAAACCCGCCTCCGCGCCCGTCGCTTGAAGACAATCTGCCGGGGTGTGAACCTTTAGGCTTTACACCCATAGCGGCCCTCTTCATCATTCCGAAGCGGAATTTTGCCCTCTGGGTATGGCGTTGTCATGAGTGAGCGTGAAGCCTGTCACGCTCACTCACCTGGCGCCCCCCCTCTCCCACGGCTAAATCGCGACAATGAGCGGGACAATCAAGTCCGGCGGTGTTCCATCCGCTTTCGAATTGCAGCGAGGATGAAGAATTATGGCGACGGCAGCCCTTAGTAAACGCGACGCGGT
>DATEEW010000289.1:0-3879 GCA_035280965.1 Burkholderiales bacterium | reverse complement strand
AAATTTAGCCTTAAAAATTAGGTATCTAAAAAACTAGTGGTAATTTAAACCCGATTCTTTTATGGTTCATAAAACCCTATAGAGTTAATTTAACCATGATTGAAAGCATGCTTACCGCAGACTTGGTGGCCGATTTGCCGCAGGCCATACGTCTACAAAGGCTGGTCAGCGGCTTGCGGGCGCATTTCCAATGCGGCGCCGTCGCGTTGTTGCGTTTGGAAGAAACGCATCTGCGACCGGTGGCCGTCGATGGTCTGGTGCGGGATGCGTTGGGAAGACGCTTTGCGGTGAGCGAGCATCCACGTCTCGCGGCCATTCTTGCGAGGCGCGAATTGGTGAGCTTCGATCACGACAGCACTTTGCCCGACCCTTATGACGGACTGATCGATACGCATGTCGGCGAACCGCTACCGGTCCACGATTGCATGGGAATCAGTTTGCATATTGAAGGACAGCCCTGGGGTGCCCTGACGCTCGACGCCTTGCAGGTCGGCGCCTTCGACGAGACTGCGCGAGAAAAGCTGCGCCGCATGACCGCGCTGGTGGAAGCCTCCATCCGTGTCACGCGTCTGGAGGCGGAGATTCGTTCTTTGCGTCTCGCGCACCACAACGAGCCGCTCGCCGTGCCGCCTTCTCAGGACGATAGCGAAATCGTAGGGCAGAGCGCGGCAATGACGCAGCTGTTGCGCGAACTCGAGGTCGTGGCTGATTCGGAGTTGCCGGTGTTGCTCCTCGGCGAAACGGGTGTGGGCAAAGAATTGTTTGCGCGCCGTCTGCATCGTCTATCGCGTCGTCGCGAGAAACCGCTCGTGCATGTGAATTGCGCGGCCTTGCCCGAATCGCTCGCAGAGAGCGAACTCTTCGGTCACGCTAAGGGTGCGTTTTCGGGTGCCACCACGGATCGTCCCGGCCGTTTTGAAGCGGCCGAGGGCGGCACGCTTTTTCTCGATGAAGTGGGTGAGTTGCCCTTGTCGGTGCAGGCCAAGCTGTTGCGCACATTACAAAACGGCGAAATCCAACGCCTCGGCGCGGATCGGCCGCGTCATGTGAATGTGCGCGTCATCGCCGCGACGAATCGAAATTTGCGCGAACAGGTGCGCGATGGAGGGTTCAGGGCCGATCTTTATCATCGGCTTTCCGTTTATCCGGTGCCGATTCCACCCCTACGCGAGCGCGAAAACGATGTGCTACTGCTCGCCGGTCGTTTTCTCGAACTCAATCGCGCGCGACTTGGGCTGCGCAGTTTGCGCTTGTCCCCCGAGGCGCAAAGCGCCCTCAAGCAATACGCCTGGCCGGGCAATGTGCGCGAACTCGAACACGTCATCAGTCGCGCCGCCTTGAAAATGTTGACGCGCGGTGTCAACCGCAATGACATCGTGAGTTTGCCGGTCGATGTGCTCGATCTCGATCGATCCGAGCCCGCGAGCGTGGTATCCGCTCCCGAGCAGGTGCCACTCGCAATGCATATCGGTACGATGCGCGAAGCAGTCGAAGCGCGACAACGCCAAGCCATTCAGGACACCTTGAATCTATACGGCGGCAACTGGGCGAAAGCGGCGCGTCAGCTAGATGTCGATCCCAGCAATCTACATAAGCTCGCGCGGCGCCTGGGAATAAAAGGCTAAAAGTCCTGAACCACAGAGAACACAGAGAGCACAGAGAAAAACAAAACCTCTTCATAAAACGCCGAGCAATGAGAAGAAAATCCAGGTTTCTCCGTGCCCTCCCGCGCCTCAGTGGTCATAGCTTTTGAAAAGACTTCTCTGTGTGCTCTGTGCCCTCTGTGGTTAAAGATTTAGGCTTTAACTTTTAACCCACCTCACATCCTCCGGTCGCTCCGATCCGCGATCATGCGCGGATGAAACCGGAGTTGATCTGTCCCGCCGGCAATTTGCCTTCGCTCAAAGCGGCTGTCGACGCCGGTGCCGACGGTGTATATCTAGGGCTGCCGGACGCCACTAACGCACGCAATTTTCCCGGACTAAACTTCGATCCCGAGACGCTGCCCGCCGGCATTTCTTACGCGCACGCTCGCGGCCGTAAGGTGTTTATGGCCATCAACACTTACGCGCAAGCCGGCGGCGAAGCGAAGTGGCGGTACGCCGTCGATACTGCGGCACACGCGGGAGTGGATGCCGTTATTCTCGCCGACCCCGGCATCATGGCTTACGCTGCTGAGCACCATCCCCAATTGCGCTTGCATTTATCCGTGCAGGGTTCTGCCACGAACGCGGCCGCGATCGACTTGTATCGCCGCAGCTTCGGCATTGCGCGCGCTGTGTTGCCGCGTGTGCTGTCGATCGCGCAGGTCGAAGACGTGATTCGCGATACCGAAGTGGAAATCGAAGTTTTCGGTTTCGGCAGTCTGTGCGTGATGGTTGAGGGTCGTTGCGCGCTATCGGCGTATGCGACCGGCGAGGCACCCAATACGCATGGCGTGTGCTCCCCCGCGAGCGCCGTGCGTTGGTCCGATCGTCCCGACGGCGGTATGGATGCGCGCTTGAACGACGTTCTGATCGATAGCTTCGAAAAAGATGAGCGCGCCGGCTATCCCACCTTGTGCAAAGGCCGCTTCGAAGTCGATGGCGACACCTACTACGCCATCGAGGATCCCGTCAGCTTGAACGCGATGGCGTTGTTGCCGGACTTGATGCGCATCGGCGTGGCGGCGATCAAGATCGAAGGCCGGCAGCGCAGTCCCGCGTACGTAGGAAGTGTGACGCGCGCGTGGCGCGCCGCCGTAGATGATTGCGCCGCAGGGCCGGAAGATTTCAAGCCGCGGCGCGAATGGACCGATGCGCTGTCCAGTGTCGCCGAGGCGCAGCAGGTGACCTTCGGCGCCTACCACCGTGAATGGCGTTGAGGAGTGGCAATGCGCTTGAGTCTCGGACCGCTCTTGTATTACTGGCCTCGTCACCATGTCTACGATTTTTACGCGCGCATGGCTGAAACGCAGGTCGCAACGGTTTACTTGGGCGAAGTGGTTTGCAGCCGGCGACGTGAGTTGAAACTCGAAGATTGGATCGCGATCGGACAGCGCTTGCAAGAAGCAGGAAAGGAAGTGGTGCTTTCCACTCAGGCCTTGATCGAATCGCCTGCCGACATGCGCGCGCTAACGCGTTTGTGCGAGCAGAACGAATGGCCGATCGAAGCGAACGATATGGGTGCGGTGTCTGCGCGCCAGGGGCGTAGGTTTGTCGCCGGTCCTCACCTCAATACCTATAACGCGCGGACCTTGCAGTGGCTCGCAGGCCTGGGCGCCACCCGCTGGGTTGTGCCGGTGGAATTGGCTAGCGGGACGCTCGTCGCCTTGCGGGCGGAAATGCCGGAAGGCATAGAAACGGAAGTGTTCGCATGGGGGCATTTGCCGCTCGCCTTTTCGGCGCGTTGCTTTACCGCGCGCTATCACGATTTATCCAAAGACCGTTGCGAATACAGATGTATCGAAGATCCGCAGGGTCGTTTGATGAAAACACGCGAAGGACAGCCGTTCTTGCGCATCAACGGCATTCAGACGCAATCGGCGCAAATTTACGATTTGTCCGCTCAAATCGGAACGATGAAAGGTTGTGGTGTCGATGTGCTGCGTATTTCGCCGCAGGCCGAGGGCACGGAAGAGGTAATCGATTGCTTCGCGCGTGCGCTCGAGGGTGGGGAGGCGGCGGCCGCGGATATCGACGCGCGACTGGCAGCGCTCAGTTTCGTACTCGGTCCCGCGCGTTGCAATGGACATTGGCATGGGCGTGCAGGCATGGAATTCATTCATGCTTGAACTGCCTCAGCTTGAACCGCCGCATCGCTGGTTCGTGCGGCGTTCACCGGAAGCCGCCTCGATGTTGCTCGCCTCGGGTTTGAATCGCCTCCTCGCACCGCGCCTCA
>DATEEW010000288.1:0-9007 GCA_035280965.1 Burkholderiales bacterium | reverse complement strand
AACCGAACACCTCAGGACTGCGTGCGCAGAATCTCTTCCAATTGGTCGGCCGGCGCAGGCTTGTCGAAATAGAAACCTTGGAATTCGTTACAGGCATGTTCGCGCAAGTATTCGGCCTGCTCCTTCGTTTCCACACCCTGTGCAACGATATTCATGCTGAGGCTTCTACCCATCGCGATAATGGCGCGGGTCAGTGTCTCGCCGTTTTCATCGCCGGCCGCTTCGCGAATAAAGGAGCGATCGATTTTGACCGTATCGAGGGGGAAGCGCTGCAAGGTAGCAAGCGAGGAATAGCCCACGCCGAAATCGTCCACCGCGACGCGCATGCCCGCACGTTTCAGCTTTGAAAGCACGGCCATCGCGCCGTTGACGTCCTGCATCAAAAGGCTTTCCGTGATTTCCAGTTCCAGCAAATGCGGCGGCATGCCGGTGCTTTTCAGCACGATGTGCAGATCGTTGAGCAGATTGTCATCGAAGAACTGCCGCGCGGTCATGTTGACCGCGATAGGAATCGGAGGCAGGCCCTGTCCTTGCCATGCCATATTCTGTGCGCATGCCGTGCGCAGCACCCATTTTCCGATCGGCACGATCAATCCGCTCTCTTCGGCGAGCGGGATGAATTGCTTCGGTTCGATCAATCCTAGTTGCGGATGCCGCCAGCGCAGCAAAGCTTCGACGCCGCTGATGCGATCGTCGCGCAAATTTCTTTTTGGCTGGTAATGCAGTACGAACTCGTCGCGTGCCAACGCGTGCCGCAGATTCGCTTCCAGCGCCAGACGCCCGAACATATCGCTGCCCAGCGCTTTGGAAAAATACTGGTAGTTGTTCTTGCCCTGATCCTTGGCGTGGTACATCGCGATATCTGCGTTCTTGGTCAAGCTTTGTTCATCCGCGCCGTCCTGCGGGAAAACGCTGATGCCGATACTGGCTGTCACGGAGAACTCATGGCCCAACAATACGAAGGGCCGAGCCGTTTCAACCAGGATTTTGTTGGCCACGATGCCGGCGTATTTGTCTTCCGCCAACTCTGGAAGGAGCACCACAAATTCATCGCCGCCCAGCCGTGCCACCATGTCGCTTTCGCGCAGACAGCCTTGCAGGCGGCGTGATACTTCGCGCAACAACTCATCGCCCGCTTCATGGCCCAGCGTGTCGTTGATGCTTTTGAAACGGTCCAGATCGAGGAACAAAACCGCGAGCTTGCGCTCGTAGCGCTGGGAATGGGCGATGCTCTGAATCAACAACTTGCTGAAAAAGCTGCGGTTGGGCAGACCGGTCAATGCATCGTGAAAAGCCAGATACTCAACGCGCTGCGCATGTTCTACGGTTGCTTCGGTTTCGCGTTGACGGCTGCGCGCCAATTGCCAGCTCATGCGCCCCAAAAGGGCGAACAGCGAAATGACTACGAGGCTGGCGACCGCAGTCGCTGCGATATAGCGTTGGTTGCTCTGCTCTACTTGCGCCGACTGCTCGGCTTCGGAAACCCCCACAAATACAGCCAGTGGAAACTCGAACAGTTGGCGCGCGACGGTGTAACGCGCAACGCCGTCCCAGTTGTTTTGCAGAATTTGTACTTCCTTATCGTCGGGATCGGCCTCACCCACCGCTTGCGCGTAATCGATCTGCTCGCCAGATTTCACGCTCGACCCCGTCCGCCGCACCCGGAATACGCCGTCGGAACCTACCAGGCCCAACACGCCTTCCTTACCCAACTTCGCCTCTTCGTAGCCGCTGACGAAATAACCCGCGGCCACGGATAGCGTGACGACCCCTAGAAAAGCGCCATCCGCCGATCGCAATCCCCGGCTGAAGTGCAGTTTTTCTTCGCCGTTGCCGATTTGCGCCGGTTGGCCGATCCACAACGAGGAAAGCGCTTGATCGCGATGCGCCCGGAAATAATCTTTTTCAGCCAGATTTCCGCGTTCACCTTCGCGCGTGCTGGCGACGATGTTTCCCTGTTGATCGACGATCCTCAGATCGAACAACATAGGCGGCGGCAGAATCTCGTGACTATCCAGCGTTTCGAGGACGCGCGGATTGCGCTCGCGCTCGAAATCATGCTTGACGACTTTCAGCGTTTGATCGATTTCGCGCAGCGCACGCACGACTTGCGCCTCGTACGTCTCGGACACCTCGCGTGCGAGCACGGCAGCTTCACGGCGGGCCGCCGAGCGCTCGACGTCCAGCAGATGCAACACGCCGGACCACAGTATGCCGAGGACGAGCAGCGTCAACGCCGGGAATAAAATCAGCGGCTGGGTAACTTGGCTCAGCCGTTGTCGGAGAGGGGTGGGCAAAGCGGCGGGCGAGGGCCGAATCGGCGGTCTCAAACTTAAAGAATCGGGGGGCGATTATAAGGGGGTGGAACCCCGGCTGTCTCAGGAGCGCGCCTGATTCCCGCGATTCCGCACATTTAACTGGCGACCTTCGCCGCCCTCGGGCCTTCTCGGCTGACCCTTATGTAGTAATTCGACCTACGAGCCCTACGGCGCGCAAGGCCCGCGTAAATTGTTGCAGTTGAACCTTAGCCGGGTCGAACTCAACGGTCGCCGTTTGAAAGTCCTCCGAAATCCGTACATCGGCCACACCCTGAATCAGGGAAAGCGCGCTACGCGCCGAGTCCCCGGCGCACACATCGCCCACGCCCTGCATTTCAAGTCGAGCGCGGTGAACAGCACTTCGGTCCTCACCTCTCATCAGCCCACTTCCCGCTGTGACGAGTCGCGTCTGGGTTCTCGCTTTGCGGCCGTCAACTGCTTGTGCGCAGCGTCGAAGGCATCGCGGATCGCGACATACGCATCCTGATTCTCAACGCGGCTCACGACGTAACCTTCCCCCGCTGCATGTAGTTCTAGGCGAACCGCGTATTCGTTGCCTTGCGCGCGATGGCTTTGCATATCGACCGTCGCCGCACACTCAGTCAACGCCGGATGCATCCCGTACAATTTCTCCGCGTGCTTGGCGATATTCGCCTCCAAGATCTCCGAAGGCGACATGTTGAGCAAGACGATTTTGACTTTAAGAGCCATGTTTTTCTCCTGATGAGTCGGGCAAACGCAATCGCGCGTTGCAGCAACACTCCGCAAGCCCAGATTAGATCTTCGCCCTCGCTCCGTATTTGCTCTAGATCAAAACCGTTGCGGATGGCGTAGCTAAGGTATGCGCATGTCGCTGTTTGCGACCTTGGAGAGTTTATGGATACTGCCGCCACCTTCGATACGTCGAAGCTGCTTCGAACCCTGCCCCTTTTCTCCGCGCTAAGCGAAGCGGAATTGGAAACCGTCGCTGCGCGCAGTGTCACGCGCCATGCGCAAGCCGGCGAATGCCTGTTCACTCGCGGCGAGCCTTGCAACAGCTTCCATTTGCTGTTGCAGGGGAGCGTAAAACTCGTGGTAAGCAGCCCGGAGGGTGCAGAACGCGTGATCGATATCGTGCGGCCGGGCCAAAGCTTCGGTGAGGCCTGCATGTTTCTGGGCAAGCCCTATATGGTGAGCGCGGAGGTAGTGGAAGACGCTCTGCTCGTTCGAGTTCCTAAACGCACCGTCATGGAAGAGATAGAACGCAATCCCGATTTCGCCAAGCGGATGCTGGGCGGTATGTCGCATCGTCTGCACCAGTTGGTGGGAGATTTCGAAGCACTGACTTTACGTAGTGCGACACAACGCGTAGCGAGCTATCTATTGCGTTGCGCCGATGCTGAAGCCAAAGACGACGGTGAATTCACGCTTGGCGTCAGCAAGGGATTGATCGCGGCGCGCCTCAACATTACGCGAGAGCATTTCTCACGCGTTTTGCACGGTCTCGTGTCCGAAGGACTGGTGGCGGTGAATGGTCGAGTGATCCGACTGCTGGATCGCGACCGTCTGACCGATCAGGCGATTTGAGCTTCGGCCGCGTGGATTTCGGCTGCGATCATTTGCGCAAGTTCGTCGGCCTGTTGAGGATCGAAATCGACATGCGCCTGTTTACGCACGCCGTGTTCCTGTAATCGGTAGTGCACGGTGGGCGCCACTTCGTGACGCGCCAGACAATGTTTAACGCAAGCAAGCGGACATCCGTCGATGGCGATGATCGACCGTCCAGAGCGAGCGATCTTCACCAGCGGCTTCACGTCACCGCCGACGCCCGCGATACACGACCACTCTGCGATGCCTTTGCGATCCAGGCGCAGCGCAATGGCATTCGCCAGTTGCGCCGCGTTGGAGCAGCCCGAGCAGGAGTAAACGAGGGGTAACTCGCTTTTCATGTCGCCGGTCCCGGTTGAAAGGCCCCCAGCATGAAAGCGATCAACTCGCGCACTGAGCGGATTTCCGATCCGAAGGGCAACGAAGACGAGCCGCGAAAGAACAAACCGCGTTGCACATCGCCTTTGACCGCTGCGGACAAATGCAAATCGATACAGAACTGTCCGACTTTGGAAATGCCGTCGCGCAAGCCGCAGACTTCGAGGCAGTCGAAATTCAGCGTACAACCTTTGCGTTCCTTGGCGCGCGCCTGCAAACCCGGCAAGCGTTTCAGATAGCTGTCGAGCCAAGGCGTGCGCACCGCGCGCGCGGGCAAGCCCGCAACGCTCATGAACTCCACAACATCTTCGGTTTTGGCTTCGGCTAGCACCCGTTTGAAATTCGGATGCGCATCGCCTTCCTGCGTCACGGCGAAAGCGGTTCCAAGCTGCACGCCGGAAGCGCCGAGTTGGATCAATTCGCGCACGCGCTCGGGACTGTTGATGCCGCCCGCCATGATCAACGGCACTTGCTCCCGCTTCAAACCCAGCTCGTCAAAAACTTTGAAACAGCCTTCCAGCACGGTCGGAAATTCGAAACGCGCATCGTGCACATCTTCGATTTTTGCCGCGCCCACATGGCCGCCCGCATAACCGGGGTGCTCGATCACGATCGCGTCCGGCAAGCGGTTTTTGCGCATCCATTTACGCAACACCACGGCGACGCCGCGTGCATCGGACAGCACGGGAATCAACGCGACGTCTGGAAAATCGGCGGCGAGATCGGGCAAATCCAGCGGCAAGCCCGCACCGACTACGATGGCCTGCGCGCCGCTTTCGCAGGCTTGGGTCACATAACGAGCGTATTCGGAAACGGCACGCATGACATTCACCGCGATCATGCCCTGCCCTTCGGCCAACTCCAGGGCCCATCGCACCTCGCGGTCCAAGGCTTCGAGATTCGCCGCATCGATGAGCGCCTTGTCCTTGGACTTGGCAGTCTTTTCCATCAAATCTTCGTGATGTCGACGCAAGTCCACGCTCGATAAAGTACCGACGGCACCTTGGCGCGCAACCGCGCCAGCGAGTCTGTGAGCCGATACCCCCACACCCATGCCGCCCTGCACGATGGGCAGCAGCGCGCGGCCTTTTATCCGTAAAGGAGGTAAATCCGTGCTCAACATCGGCTTGTTCCCTTCGGCCGCTTCAGGCTTACTTTGCATCGACGGCCACGGTCTGATGCGCGAAGTCGATTACGATCGCACCGGGCTCGCGTTGCTTGTATTCGATGGAGACGCCCGCGCCGTAGCGTTGCTGGAACTGATTCAGCAGGGGCAGCGGATCGTGGTCATTCACGAAACGCATGATTTCTCCAGGGCGTAGCGCGTCGAAGGCACCGAAAATGGCCGCATGGCGGAAACGTTTGGCGATGCCCCGCGCATCGAAAACATAGATTTGGTCGGGGGAGAGATGCAAGTGCGGCGCGCTCACGACAACTTCCTTTTTGCTTCGTTTATAACGAGTCCATCATCGCGAGCGGGCGGGGGGGCATCTGTGATCTAGATCAAATGCGCGGCGGTGCAAACGAGCGATCTGCATGTCCTTTGATCCGGATCAAACGCGCTAAAAACCCTTCTACATCCGCGGTTAAAGCGGCGGCATGCCGATATCGCGGAGATGCAAACTAGTGCGCGACCAATCGCCGAATCCATTCGACTAGGACGCCCGGCAGCGCCTCCGGTTTCATCAACACCGCGTAGTGGCCTTCGCCAAACACTTGCGGCAAATAGCCCGCGGCCTGCCGGTCGATAGTGAGGCAAAAAGGCGAAATGCCCTGCAACTTCGCTTCATTGACGGCCTGGCGCATATCTTCAACCCCATATCGGCCTTCGTATTCGTCCGCATCGTTGGGTTTGCCGTCCGACAACAGCAGCATCAGACGATGCCGTGCCTGTTTGCGCATTAGCAACGCGGTGGTGTGCCGAATCGCCGCGCCGGCGCGCGTGTAACGCTCCGGCTCCAGTCCCGCGATGCGTAAAGCCGTTTTCGCATCATAAATTTCGTCGAAGCCCTTAATATTTTTCACACTGACGTAGTTGGGCCCGTCGCCTGAAAAACCATGCACGCAATAGGGCTCGCCCATGCTTTCTAGCGCCAGACAAACCAACAGGAGCGCTTCCCGTTCCACGTCGATGACCCGACGGTGCGCCGCAATCCAACTATCGGTGGAACCGCTGATGTCGATCAGCAATGCGATAGCGGTATCGCGGCGGGCGGGACGAACGGTTTGATACAACATTTGCGATAAGGGACGGCCGGCGCGGAAATCCGCATAGCTTTCGATATACGCGTCCAGGTCGATGTCATCGCCCTCATTCTGCTTGCGCAGGCGTGTGCGTTGCGCGCGCAGCATCTCGAAGCGGCGGCGGATTTCCTGCAGCATTCCGCGATGCTCGGCCAGCGTGCGTTCCACCCATGCCGGATCGCCTTCGTCCGATTCGGACACGAACACGCGAGCACCCGGATCTCGATAAGCCCCGATGCGATAGTCCCATTCCGGATAAGCGATGCCTTTGGCGGCCCGATCGATCTGCGCAGTCTGTTTGGCGCGTGCCTCGGGCGCATCGTCGGAGAGCAGAATTTCTTTGGGCGTGCCGGGGGTGGAGACCAAACGCGCTTCGTTCAATTCCGAAAGCGATTCGGCAAAATCTTCGGCCGCTGTAGTTTCGTCGCGATCGGTGGGACGCTGCAAACCCATCGGATCCTCGGCGGTTTCATGCGGTTCGGATAGCTGCATCATCCACGCGCCCGGTTTTTTTTCCTCGTCTTCATCCGGCAAGGCTTCGCGCACTTGTGGGCGACGATCCATGCGCGCACTACGCGGAGGACGCTTAACTTCGGCGGCATCCCGCGCCTCGTCATCCAATAAAAGGACGCTTGCGCGCCTAACACGCAACTCGCCGGTCCATAAATCAGGCAGCAACCAGACGCCGCGCGGCGGCTTCGATTCCCCGAGCACCTGACGCATCTGCGCCACAATGCGCACGGCATGCCGCAACGAATCGGAAATGGTAGGTAGCGCCGGCCAATCGCGCGGCAGCTCGCAGCAATTGATGACAAGCAAATCGCGCAAAAATCTTTCGAGCGGGCGACGAATCGCGGAAAAACTTTCAAGCGGCGGACGTTGCCCCAAAGCCAGTCTCCGCAAGGCGTTCAGGGACCGCGTGACACCAGGAAGGGTTTGAGTCAGCACGAAATCGGCCTGCGCCGCTTCGACCAAACCGTAAACGGCTGCCAGCAGCGGATCGCCGATGTCGCGCAACGGTGCGGCGCTGTTACGCACCGCGCGTGCTGCCTGCTGCAGAGCGAGCACTCGATAAGTTTGTGTGCTGACGTCGATCGATTCGATATCCAATTCGCGCGGCAGCCAAATCGATATACCGTCGGTCGCGGGCAATGGGGCGCGCGGTTGCGGCCCTTCGTTTCGATACATCAAGCGGCTGAGCACGCTCTGCCGAGCGGGTGGGTTCGCGGGCCGCAGCGGAAAGCTCCGGCGAAAGACGGCAGTGATAAATAAATCGAGCCGAGGCGCAATGTTGCTCAGCTCAGCGAGTGGCCGATGCGCCGGAGTCGGACGATTTCGCCGCCACAAATCTTGCGCGTAGACAGTCGCATGCCGGGCAACATCGGTAATGACGTCTTCGGCTTCAGCCATTGGAATAAAAGGCTACAAAAAATTCTTTCACCACAGAGAACACAGAGGGCACAGAGGAAAACCCTTTCTTCGTCATGCCCGTGTAAACGGGCATCCCGCGATTGGCCGCTTACTGGATTCCCGCGCAAGCGGGAATGACTAAACCTAAACGTGTTTCAATCTGCAAGTTTTTTCTCTGTGTTCTCTGTGCGCTCTGTGGTTCAATGTTTTTTTTCAAACAAAACTCGCATCGACCAGATCGCGCATCGCAGCAAGCAGCGTCGCATCGTCGGACAGGGGCGAGATCAAACCGGCATAACAGGCTTCGTGCACCGGCACACCCCCCACTATCAGACGTGCAGCCGCGACGAGCAAACGCGTACTTGGTACTTCGGCTAGACCGCGATCGCGCAATTCGCGCAGGCGTTTCGCAAGCACGCATAGGGTACGCGCGATCGGTTCATCTACCCCGCTCTCGCGCGCGACGATGCGGGCTTCATGTTCCATGGACGGGAAATCGAAATCGAGCGCGATGAAGCGCTGCCGCGTACTCGGCTTCAAGTCCTTCAACATCCGTTGATAACCGGGATTGTAGGAAACCACCAATTGAAAGCCCGGCGCCGCTTCGATCAGTTCGCCCGTTTTTTCCAATGGCAATACCCGGCGATAATCGGTCAGCGGATGGATGACCACAACCGTGTCTTGTCGCGCTTCCACCACTTCGTCCAAATAACATATGGCGCCCTCACGGACCGCTCGCGTCAATGGACCGTCCTGCCACACCGTTCCGTCGTGCCGAATCAGGAAGCGCCCGACCAGATCGCTGGCGCTCAAATCATCGTGACAGGAAATCGTAATGAGCGGACGACTGAGCCGCCAAGCCATATGTTCGATGAAACGCGTCTTGCCGCAGCCCGTGGGACCTTTGAGCATCACCGCCAAACGGCCACGGTGCGCTTCTTCGAATACGCGGACTTCGTCGGCGGCGGGCAGATAAAAAGGCGCTTCGACTGTCGCGGATGTAGGAACTTTAGACACCGGCATATCCATCGCTATTGACTCATCGTTTTTAGCGTCGCGGGCGCATCCAT
>DATEEW010000287.1:0-9989 GCA_035280965.1 Burkholderiales bacterium | reverse complement strand
ATATCGACTTCAAGCAAAACGCGCTAGCGCTGGTGGGTAGCCTCGCATCTCCGATGACGCTCGATCTGGATGCAGGCCGCATTCAGCTTGCCGCCCTCAAAGGCGATATGCGCGTGAGCGGTCCCAAAATTCCAAACAAGTCAGTGAAGCTGACGCTCGACAGTTCGCTCAATCTAGACTGGAATCTGCAGAAGGCCGATGCGCGGATCAACGCGAAACTAGACGACAGCAATATCAAAACGCGCGTTGCAGTAAACAGTTTCGATGCGCCGGTTATCGACTTCGATTTTGAAGCGGACCAGCTCGACCTCGATCGTTATCACTCCACGCCCTTGCCGGAGAAAAAGACCGCCCCCAGCGGCGCGGTTCCAAGTGGCGCAAGTTCAGGCGGCGCAAGCTCAGGGAGCGCGGAAAGCGCGCCACAAGAGGACCCGATCCAACTCGATGCCTTGCAAAGTTTCGATGCGCGTGGCGATATCAAAATCGGCAACTTGGGCGTGGCGGGATTGCAAGCGCAATCATTCAATATGCGTGTCGCGCTAGCCGATGGCCGCCTGAACCTCAATCCGATGAATGCTCGCTTTTACGGCGGAACGTTAGCCGGGAATATCGCCGTCGATTCGCATCGCAATGCTTATACGATTGTGCAGAACATGTCCGGGATCAATGTCGGCCCCTTGTTGCGCGATCTGGCGGATAAGGATTTGCTGGAAGGGCGCGGTGATGTGTCGCTCGACGTGAAAACCGTCGGAACAACGCCCACGGCCCTCAAGCGCGCATTGGACGGTAACGGCAAACTGTTGCTCAAGGATGGCGCCTTGAAGGGCGTGAATCTCGCGCAGCTGTTTCGTAAAGCCAAAGCGGCGTTCGGCTCCCGTAGCGCGGCTGAAGAAATCGCCCAAGGCGGCGAGCAAACCGACTTCAGCGATTTGACCGCGAGTTTCACGCTTCGCGATGGCGTCGCGCATAACGAGGATTTGTTGATGCGATCACCGTTCCTACGTGTGACCGGCGCCGGTGATATCGATATCGGCCACTCGCGCATGGACTATGTGGCCAAGGTATCGATCGTGGACACCTCCACCGGGCAGGGTGGCAAGGACCTGGAGAAGCTGCGAGGCTTGACTGCGCCGGTGCACATTAGTGGTCCGCTCGACGCCTTGAAGTATCGTCTTGACGCTGGCGCGTTGGCCAAGGACGCGCTCACGCGCGAGTTGGAGAAGCGCCTCGGTGGAAGCGAAAGTACAACCGAAACCGCGCCTTCCGGTGACAAGAAACCCAAGCGTAGCGAGAAATTGCTGCGCGAACTGTTCAAGAAATAAAGAAGGCTTTGATCAAGATTTCGTGATGAATCGTTTCGCCAGATTAAAACGCACAAGGCGTTGCTGCATTTTGTCCTCGCTCGTACAGCTGCGCGCACTCGCGACCTTCCACGGCCTTTCGGCAGGCCATTTCTAATGTCCGCTTTCGCGCAACGCATTATCGAATGGCAACGACAACACGGTCGGCACGATCTGCCGTGGCAGGGCACGCGCGATCCTTATGCCGTGTGGCTGTCCGAAATCATGTTGCAACAGACGCAAGTGGCTACGGTCATTCCTTACTACCAACGTTTTCTCGCGCGGTTTCCGGATATTGCAAGTCTGGCCTCCGCCGATGAGGAAGAGGTGCTGCGTTTGTGGGCGGGCCTTGGCTATTACTCACGCGGGCGTAATTTGCATCAAGCAGCGCGATTGATCGTCGAACGTCATGGCGGCCGCTTTCCACAAACGCGCGCGGAGATCGAGGCCTTGCCCGGTATCGGACGCTCGACGGCTGCCGCGATTGCAGGTTTCGCCTTCGGCGCGCGCGCCGCAATTCTCGACGGCAACGTTAAACGCGTGCTGGCGCGTCAATTCGCTGTGGAGGGCTATCCGGGCGAACGCAGTGTCGAACAACAACTGTGGGGATTGGCCGAATCGCTGTTGCCGCCTACCGATATCGAAATCTATATCCAGGGGTTGATGGATTTAGGGGCGACCTTATGCACCACTCGCAGACCTTCCTGCGATCGTTGCCCGGTGCAGTCGAATTGTGCCGCCTATGCGCAAAACCGCGTCACGCAATTACCGTCGCCAAAAATACGCAAAGCCGTGCCGGCGCGAAGCACAACAATGTTGGTGCTGATACATGGCGACGAGGTGCTGTTGCAAAAGCGACCGGGTGTCGGCATCTGGGGCGGACTTTGGGCGTTTCCGGAATGCGACATGGCAAACGAGGCGGGCCTGATGGCGCTGCGCCTCTACGGCTGTGAAATCGCCGGCGAGGAACGCTTGAGTCCGCTCAAACACAGTTTTACGCATTTCACGCTGAACATCGAACCGCTGCTGTTGCGCGTCAAGAATCGTTTGCCGCGCGCGGCTCAACCGGGCGTTGTTTGGTTGGGTGTCGAGGCGGCGTTGGAGGATGCGTTACCTACGCCCGCGAAAAAAATTCTACGCGCCTTGAAACTTTCAACCGCGACTAAGCAAGCCGCGTTGTTCGAGGAAGCGTTGCAGGATTTCCAGACGTAACAGCGGCTCGTCGAGTTCCAGCAACTTTTGTTTGGCCGTGAGTGGGATGGGCAGCACTTCGGTCAGTCTGTAGCCCACCCACGTGGCGTCTTCAAAGCGATGCGGCTCCGCGAACACCTGCGCACTTTTATCCGCCGCGATGATTTGCAGCAGGCTGGCGCAGGCATCGAATTGCTCGGGTAACTCGACTCGATTCTCGGCGGGGAGAAGATCCACTTTCGCGTGCAGCAACTTATGTGCGTCCACGTGTTTCTCGCGAATGCGAAAACGCGCGCCGCCCAAAGTTTTGAGTTGCAATACGCCGAGTTGCTCCATGTCCCAGGAAATAATCTCGGCGAGACAACCGACCGCTTCGGGTATGGCCGCCGCACCGACCTCTTTGCCCTCGCGAATCAAACATATGCCGAAGGGCTGTTTGCTTTTCAGGCGTTCCCGCGTCATGTCCATATAGCGCGTTTCGAACACACGCAAGGGCAGTAAGCCGCCGGGAAACAGGACGGTCTTAAGAGGGAATAGCGGAATTTCTAGCGGATTGAGTTGTTCCATGACGACGTTTAAGGGGTTTCACTTTGAGTGCTGCGGCCCCAGCGCGTCATTAATGCATGTTGGATGCCTAAGTGATCGAGAATCCGCGCGACGACGTAGTCCACCAAGTCTTCGACATATTGAGGGCGATGATAAAAACCGGGGTTGGCAGGAAGAATCACCGCTCCGGCTCGCGCGAGGCGCGTCATATTTTCCAAGTGAAGCAGCGAAAAAGGCGTTTCGCGCGGTACCAGGACGAGTTTGCGACGCTCTTTGAGCGCGACGTCGGCCGCTCTCTCGATCAAGTTGTCCGCCAATCCGGCCGCAACCGCCCCCAGCGTCCCCATGGAACACGGGCAGATGACCATCGCATCGGCAGGATTTGAACCGGACGCGATAGGCGCATACCAATCGTCGCGACCATATACCGCGATCTGATCGACCGATGCGTCGTAACGCTCGCAAAAAAACTTCACCGCATCCTGTGGTCGCGTGGGCAAAACCAAATCCATTTCCTGCTTGGCGACGATTTGCGCTGCCTGCGAATAGATGACCCCAACTTTGGCGCCGGCGTCCAACAAACATTCGATCAGGCGCAAGCCGTATGCGAGGCCCGACGCGCCGGTGAGGCCCACCGTTACAGTTGCGGCACGTTGCAAAAAGGCGCTCATGACGCAACCGTCATTTGCCGATGTCGCACCAGCACGCGTGCGCCGTCACGGAACCGGTCAGCCAGACGTTCAACCATGTAGACCGAGCGATGTTGTCCGCCGGTGCAGCCGATTGCGACTGTCAGATAGGCGCGATTATCGTGTTGAAAGCGCGGCAACCAGCGCGCGACAAAATCACCGATATCCCGCAACATGCCTTGTACGTCTTCAATGGGGTCAAGGAAGTCGCAGACTGGTTGGTCCCGGCCCGACAAGGGGCGCAGAACGGGATCGTAATGCGGGTTGGGCAGGCACCGCACGTCGAACACCAAATCCGCATCCAAGGGAATGCCTTCCTTAAAGCCGAAGGACTCGAACAGTAGCGTGAGGCCGGAGCGATCGATCTGCGCCACATCCTTCACCCATTGCCGCAACTGGTTGGGGGATAGATCGCTGGTGTCGATGTGATGGCCTAATTCGCCCACTTCTTGCAGTAATTCGCGTTCTTGCGCGATGCATTCGCCCAGCGTAAGTCGACCGTCGGCAACAGGATGCGTCCGTCGTGTTTCGGAAAAACGTTTAATCAGCGTGTAATTTTTTGCGTCGAGGAATAGCAGGCGTGCATCCACCCCCTCTTCCCGCAGGCTGCGCATGGACGCGGGTAGTTCGCTCAGTGCGGCGCCGCTACGCGCATCGACGCTGACGCCGACTTTGGTATAGCCGGCCCTATGCAAAAAGGCGACGGTTTCGCGCAGCAGCGTGGCAGGAAGGTTGTCGACGCAGTAATAGCCCGCGTCCTCCAGCACATTGAGCGCAATGCTCTTGCCGGAGCCCGAAAGCCCGCTGACGATAATGAGTTGCATGCACTGCAGAATAGCGGATGCCGGCGGGACGGGCAAACCGGGTAAGCGGCGCGGAAAAAGGCGGGCATGCTGCCCGCCGATCTGATTCATACCCCGACTACGCGGGTTTCTTTTTCAAGCATCCGCTCATGAAAGTCTTGCGTTCCTCGCCTTTGAGTTTTTTCTCTTTGGCTTCGCCATTGCAGGCTTTCATTTTTTCTTGTTGCGCGGATTGCGCCTTGGTAGGTTCGGACGTGTTGTTTTCCGACTTGGTTTCCGCGTGGACCGCAGGAGCGCAAAAGACGAACAGCGATATTGCGAGCAATGCTTTATTCATGACCCCTCCTGGAAAATGCGCACATGCGCCGTCACATTTTTCCTGCATGAGGTCTCGTCCGGTTTACGCTTAGTCTCTTTCTTTAGTCTCCTTCTTTGATCGCCATGCGTTGTCTTTCCATAAATTCCTCTGTGCTGTTGTATCCGCGCAACTGAAGAATGTAATTACGCACGGCGGCTTCGATCAGAACCGCCAAGTTTCGTCCTGCGGCGACCGGTACAACCATTTTGCGGACCGGGACACCCAGAATGTCTTCAGTCTGTTCGTGTAAGGGCAAACGCTCGACTGCCGTGCCGCCCGGTTGATTCGGGCGCGCCAGATGAACGATCAAACGTAAATTCATTTTCGGGCGCACGGCAGTTTCGCCAAAGATTGCGCGAATGTTCAACACGCCGAGGCCGCGCACTTCCAGAAAATTGCGCAACATGGATGGTGCCCGACCGACCAGCATGCCGGTGGTTATGCGCGAAATTTCCACCACATCATCGGCGACCAAACCCGCACCCCGGCTGATCAGTTCCAGTCCGAGTTCGCTTTTGCCGACGCCCGAATCGCCGGTAATCATCACGCCCAGCCCCAGCACGTCCATGAACACACCGTGACGCGAAGTTGTTTCCGCCAGTGTTTTAGATAAGAAGCGGTGAAGCTTATCGATGACAAATGCGGTCGGCAGCGGGGAGGTGAACATCGCAATGCCGTGCGCTTCGCCGGCTTGCAGGAGATAGGAATGGCCCGGCACGCCGTCGCTCAGCATTACCGCGGCGGGACGGGCCGCCATGACGGCATCAACGAGCTGTTGTAGTCGCGCATCGTCCAGCGCTTCCAAATGGGCCTGCTCATGGCGCCCCAACACCTGTACGCGATTCGGGTGGATCAGGTTCAAGTGGCCGACGAAGGCGGCCGCTTCTTTGGCGTCTTGCACAAGCAAGGCCTCGCCGCCTGGGCGACTGCCAAGCCAGCTGAGCGATAGGCGTTCTACGTTGCTTTCGTACAGGTGGGCGACGCTGGTCTGAAGCATCGAAGCGGGAAACCTTAAATAGACCCGTTCATTCTACGGCCTTATGGGCCGCTGCGCGTTTGGCGCGTTATTTCAGCGCAATGGGCTGCCAAGCGGTGATGTGCTCATGCAAGGTCCCCGCATCGGGGGCCTCGACAAGCTGATGACGCAAGGCCTTGTCGCTGAACATCTGCGCTAATTCCGAAAGGATTTGCAGGTGTTGTTCAGTCGCCTGTTCCGGCACCAGGAGCACGAAAATCAGATTGACCGGTTGGCCGTCGGGAGAATCGAAAGGGACAGGGGTCTGGAGACGAATAAAGGCCCCGACCGCGTCGCGCAAGCCCTTGATCCGGCCATGCGGAATCGCGACGCCTTGACCCAGACCGGTGGAACCCAAGCGCTCGCGCGCGAACAGACTATCGAAAACCAGACTTCGGGCGATGCCCTGGTTGTTTTCGAACAGCAGCCCCACCTGCTCGAACATGCGTTTTTTGCTACTGATGTCTAGATTCAACAGGATGTTGGCAGGAGCAAGCAGCTTGGCAATCAGATTCATGAGGCCAATCGAAGCGGATATTGTGGGGTTGGGTCGGGCCGGCGGCGCCGTTCAGCCCGGCATTATAGCGATGTGTGAAGCGTGATTCCCCGGATTTGTTGGTGTTCCAGAAGGGGGTAAACAAAAGGGGCCCAATGGGCCCCTTGATTGATTTCCCGTAGCGCCTTTATTGCTGCAGTTCTTGCGGCAGCTCGGGGCTATGATGCTTCAGCGCATCGTGGGGACGTTCGTAAATCCGCGATTTATGCTTCAGTACCTGTCGGTCCAGTTTATCGATGACCCCGTCGATCGCCGCATACAAGTCTTCCTGCCGGCATTCGACGAAGAGATCTTTCCCTCGCACATGTAGGTTGATTTCAGCCTTCTGCTGCAACTTCTCCACCGTAAGAATGACACTCACGTCGATCACATGGTCAAAATGGCGTAATACCCGGGCCATTTTGTTTTGCACGTAGCTGCGAATCGGCGGTGTAACGACGAGATGGTGGCCTGTGATACTCAGATTCATCTTTCGCCTCCTACATAAAGGGCTATGGGCTGCTGGACTGCCGGACTGCTAAACGCGGATGGTTTGATCTCCTTGATGACGATTGAACGGGTTTGAAGCGATAGCTTAAAGCGCCTTGCGCAAATTCACGGGCGGGATGTGCAAGGACTCGCGATATTTGGCGATCGTACGCCGAGCCACAACAATACCCTGTTGGCCGAGAATTTCGGCAATTTTGCTGTCGGACAGCGGTTTTTTCGCGTCTTCGGCGGCGACCAGCTGTTTGATCAGGGCACGGATCGCGGTGGCGGAACACGCGCCGCCCGTCTCGGTCGATACATGGCTGCCGAAAAAATACTTCAATTCGAATATGCCCCGCGGCGTGGCCATGTATTTTTGGGTGGTGACGCGGGAAACGGTCGATTCGTGCAAACCCAGGGCGTCCGCGATTTCACGCAATACGAGAGGCCGCATGGCGACCTCTCCATGCTCGAAAAAATGCCGTTGACGATCGACGATGGACTGGGACACGCGTTGAATAGTCTCGAAACGCTGTTGGACGTTTTTAATCAACCAGCGGGCTTCCTGCAATTGGCTGGACAACTGGCCGCCCCCAATGTTTCGGTTGTTCTGCAAAATATCGGCGTAAATGCGATTGATCCGCAGCTTCGGCATCGCGTCCGGATTCAAAGTGGCGAGCCATACACCCTTCAGTTTACGCACTATGACGTCCGCTACAACATATCGTGCTTCCAAAGGCGAATATTCAGCGCCCGGTCTTGGATTCAAGCTTTGAATGACGCGTTGCGCAGTGCGTAATCCCGCGTCGTCGCAACCCAGTACGCGTTTAAGGCGGGCAAAATCACGCGCCGCCAAGAGCGGCAAATACTCGCGGACCAGTTTCACGGCGCAGGCCAGACCAGGGGTTTGTGGCGGCAAAGCGTGCAGTTGCAGTTCCAGGCATTCGGCGGGCGAGCGTGCGCCTACACCGGTCGGGTCGAGGTTCTGTAAGTGCTTGAGCGCAATTTGTAGTTCTTCCACCTCGACTTCCAATTCATCCGGCAGCATTTCCGCGATTTCCGCTAGGGATTGCGTGAGGTAGCCGTCTTCGTCGAGTGCGTCGACAAGCAGCGCCACCAGGGTGCGGTCGCGGGGGGGAAGTTTTGTGAGGAGAAGCTGCTGCATCAAATGATCGCGCAGCGAAGGGGATTCGGCAGGCAACTGAGGAAAGTCGTTGTCGTCGTTATCGTCGCGAGGCGTGCTGCTGCCCCCTTCCAATATCCAATCCGACTCTGTCGAATTTCGCGGTTCTTCGGGGGCGCTTTCGCCCTCCGATTCATTGGTGCTGGGCGTGCTGACTTCCTGATCGGGAGCGGCAGTATTCAAGGGTACAGCGCTAAAGGCGTGCTCTTCGTCCCCGTCCTCCCGCTCCAGCAAGGGATTGTCGGCGAGAAACTTTTCCAGCTCCTGATTCAGCTCAAGTGTGGAAAGTTGTAAAAGACGGATGGACTGCTGCAGCTGAGGCGTCAGCGTAAGATGCTGAGAAAGTTTTAGCTGCAGTGTTTGTTTCATTCGTACCGCGGAGGGTGCTCGGGCCGGTGCGGGCGAAGGCGTATTCCCTCGCCCCGAGTCCGCGGTTCAAATCATGTAGGCGACATCGACATCAAAGCCGGAAATGCTCGCCTAGGTAAACTCGACGGACGCTTTCATTATAAACAATCTCCTCCGGCTTACCCGCGGCTAGCACCGCCCCTTCGTTAATTATGTACGCCCGATCGCAAATCCCCAGGGTTTCCCGCACGTTATGGTCCGTAATCAGCACTCCGATACCCCGTTCTTTCAGGAAACGAATAATCCGCTGGATGTCCAACACAGCGATGGGATCCACCCCGGCGAAGGGCTCATCCAGCAGGACAAAGGAAGGATTGGTAGCAAGCGCCCGGGCGATTTCCACGCGGCGGCGTTCTCCGCCCGAAAGAGAAAGTGCTGTTGCGTCGCGCAAGTGGGCAATATGCAATTCGTTGAGCAAGGCGTCGAGTTGCTGCTCGATTTCGTCCTCATCTTCGTTCAACAGCTCCAGCACGGCACGGACGTTTTCCTGGACCGTTAGCCGTCTGAAGACGGAGGCTTCTTGCGGTAGATAGGACAAACCCATCCGCGCCCGGCGATGGATCGGCATCCGGGTGATCTCCTGGCCGTCGATCTGGATCTGTCCGCCATCGACCGCGACAAGCCCGACAATCATATAAAAACAAGTTGTCTTGCCGGCGCCATTGGGTCCGAGCAGGCCGACGACTTCACCGCTGGCTACATCCAGCGAAACGTTTTGTACGACCGTTCGTTTTTTATAGCGCTTGCGTAAGGCTCGCGCGGACAAGCGGCTCCTTTCGACTTCGGCGGGCGTGCCTTCGCTCATCGCTTCGGGTGCATTCATCGGGGTGCGCCTTCTATGCGGCGCGCGGGACGTAATTCTGTCGCAGGCGCGGCGGGATCCTCTTTGGCTTTGGGCTGCAAGGTGGCGCGAACACGATTGTCTTTGTTGTCTTTGTTCGCCGCAGTTGGTGCGCCCTTGTGGCTCTGTACCGTGTAGTAATCGGCTCGCGTGTCGTAACTGATATAGCTGCCGCGTACTTCGTCCTTGCCGCGCGTCAGGCGCGCGGTGTCGAACAGTTCGATGAACTCACGCTTTCCGTCGTATTCCACCCTTAAGGCCTCGCCGTCGATCCATTCATCCGAACCATCACGCTTTTCGCGAAAGGTCGCGGGATTGCCATAAGCAGTGGCATGTTGGAATCCGTCCACATCTTTCTGGATGACCAGCTTGTCCGATCGCAGCACGAAAGTGCCTTGCGTGAGCACCACGCGTCCTTCGAATACCGCGACCTGTTTCCCATCGTCCGCGTTGAGGCGATCGGCCTCAATATTGACCGGCTTGCTGCGGTCTGCGCGCTCGGCAAAAGCGCTGCTCGTCGATGCGAGGAAAATCGTTATGAAGGTACTCAACAAATAGGATTTTGCTTTCAACTGTCCGCCTTCGAGTATT
>DATEEW010000286.1:0-4516 GCA_035280965.1 Burkholderiales bacterium | reverse complement strand
ATACCGGGATGTCTCATCTCTTACTAAGTACCGGGACGGTCTTCATCCGACTCACGGCGTGCATCGCATTTTGGCCGATGCGATGTTGACAGCGCTCGGCATTCCTGAACCGGACACTATCGCGCTATTTGCTATGGCGTTATTGACCGCGCTCTGGGCGCGCGGGCGGCGTAGCAAGCAGGCTTAGCCTATAAGGACAAGGAGATGGTGCACCCGGCCGCGCTACGGGTGAAACATCTCCTTACAAATCTTCGCTTGTCTCACACATTTCCCTTACAAAGGGGCGATAGAGTGCCTCCATACCACGCAGCCAGTGGGATTTTGGAGATTAAAAATGTTGAAGAAAGTAATGCTCGCCGCCGTGATGCTCGCACCGACTTTCGCGTTTGCCGCGCCGGATATCGTGATTCGCGTCGGCGGCCCAACACATGTGCAATACGGTCATGGCGATCATGGTGACTATCGCCATCGCGAGTACTACGGAAATCGCAGTGAGCAGCGCCAAAGGATTCATTGGGTCAACGTCGAGCAGGAGCGTCAACATGACCGTCTGATTCAAGGTCTGCGTTCCGGTGAATTGACGCCGCGCGAGGCTGATCGCCTGCGTGATGAACAAGCGCGTATCCGCGAAATGGAGCGGCGCTACCTTGCCGACGGTTACTTCAACTATCGTGAGTTCGCGAACATGCAAGACGCCTTGCGCGATTCCAGTCGCCACATTCTGGCGGAGAAAAGCGATAGGCAGGATCGCGATTATCGCTACTATGGACGCGGATAAGATTCCGCCTGCGGCAAAAGGCCCGCCTTCGCGCGGGCCTTTTCTTTTAGATCACCAGGGTGATCGACGAACCGATTAAGGCAATGGTCAACCCCGTAGCGCGGCGAAGCATTAGGCTTGTGTTTAATTGAAGGCCTAGGACCAAGCCTACCGCATGTAGAAGTGTTGTAGTGATGGCGAAACCGGCGACGTAAATTGCCGCACTCGCGTCGGCCGGCAGCTCCGCACCGTGCGCATAGCCGTGCATGATGGCGCTCGCAGCAATGAGTGGCAGCACGAGTTTTGCAATCGCGCTCGGGGCCGGTACAAGGGCGACCGAGAGACCCAGTACAAGCACTGAGAGCGCGATGCCGTGTTCGACGAAGGGGAGCGTTCCGCCGCCGAGCGCGAACAGTGCGCCGATCAGCATGCTCGCGATAAAAAGCGCGGGCGCAATGAATACCGCTTTCCCTTTCCATAGCGCAGCCCATATACCCACGGCTAGCATCGCAAGTAAATGGTCGAGCCCCATGAGCGGATGCGCGAGGCCGGCGGCGAAGCCCGATGCGTGTTCGTGGCCTTCGTGGCCAAAGGCCATCGTAGACGCGAACGCTACAAACAAAAGGGCGGCGGATTTGTGAATCATGGTGAGCTCCCTGTTATTACGTTTATGCGACATTCAGCATGCCGCGCTTTTCGATGAATGCGATGACTTCGGTCAGCCCCTGGCCGGTTTTCAAGTTGGTGAACTGAAAAGGCCGCTCGCCGCGCATTTTTTTTGTGTCGCGGTCCATGACTTCCAGCGATGCGCCCACCATCGGTGCGAGGTCGATTTTATTGATGATGAGTAAATCGCTTTTGGTGATGCCGGGGCCGCCCTTGCGCGGAATCTTGTCGCCCGCCGCGACATCGATCACATACAGAGTGAGGTCCGATAGTTCGGGGCTGAAAGTCGCCGCCAGGTTGTCGCCACCGCTTTCCACAAAAATGACATCGAGGCCCGGGAAACGATTGTTCAAGCGCGCGACGGCTTCCAGATTGATTGAAGCGTCTTCGCGTATCGCGGTATGAGGGCAACCTCCCGTTTCGACGCCGATGATGCGTTCGGGCGCGAGTGCCTCGTTTCGTGTGAGGAACTGCGCGTCTTCTTCGGTGTAAATGTCGTTGGTGACGACAGCGATGTTGTACTTGTCGCGCAACGCGCGGCATAGAGCTAGCGTAAGTGCGGTTTTGCCGGAGCCCACCGGGCCGCCGATACCTACTCGTAAAGGTTGTTTCTCGCTCATGATCTGAAAAGTCGGCTGTATTGGGTTTCGTGCAAGCTGCTGGCCACGGCGAGGCCGGGTGTGAAATTGCTTAAGTCCTCGTCCGCCAAAGCAAGCGCTTCATCGACTCCGCGTTCGATCGTCGGCAACAACGCGGAGAGCATGCGCTGTACTGCTACCTGGCCTAAAGGAACGGCTTTGAGCGCGGCCATGGCCTGGTTTTCCGCCCACGCCCAGCAATAAGCATTTAGTCCATCACGTAAATCGATTTGCCACCGTGCGGCGGCGAACGCGGCCACGGTTGGGTAGGCTAGTGGTTCGATATCGCGCAGCGCAGTGATATCGAGTTCTTTCAAATCATCTAGAAGATTTCGCAGCGAATAGCCCATTTGCAGCGTTTCGGCGCGCAACTCAGCCGTCTCGCGCGAGGCGATGAAGCGTTCATTCCATTTTTTTACTGCGTTGAGATCACCGCGCATCCAGGCGTGGTAGAGCCGCGCCCAGATTGGCGCCTCAAAGCGAACGAAGGAAAAACGCAGCACGTCTTCGATCCATGTCCGCGCGGTGTCTGCATCCTTGACTGTGCCCACCTCAACCGCCCATTCCAAACCTTGCGAATAGCTGTATGCACCGACCGGCAGCGCGGGACTGGATAACTGCAGCAGGCGCAGCAGCGCTTGAGCCGACGATGCGCTACTGGTCATGATCGTGATCGTGTTTATGTGTCCCGGAATGATGATCGTGAATCTTGGCGGTGCTTTTGCGGTGACTATGGCTTTGCGAGCTATAGGCTCCCGCCTCGGGTTCGAAGGGCGCTTCGATTTCTTCCACTTTCGCGCCGAGCCCAACCAGCATTTCCTGGAGCACATTATCGGCTTCGAAGCGCAGCCAGCCGGGACCGATTTGCAAAGGCACATGTCGATTGCCGAGGTGATAGGCCGCGCGGCAGAGCGCATGTGAATTGACGCAAGTGACTTGCATCACCTTCTCCGGTTGCGCGACAACGAGGACGATCCGTCCATCCTTGGCGCGCAGCCAATCGCCGTCGCGCAGAATCGTTCCGCGCGGCAAAAATAGCGCTGCATCTTCACCGGTGCTGAGCGTCGCCAATAGACGACTTTTTTGGCGCTGTTCAAACGGCAGTACGAGTTCCGCGAAGGGCAGCTCGGTGGCGGACAACAACTTCTCTTCGATAATGACAGTCATATCTTTCCGTATTGGATGCGACCGGCGAAGCTTAGCGCGTTGAGCAAGTTCATGCGGAGGTCGCTTTGATTTGACGAATCACGCTTTGCATCGTGGCGTCGTCGTTGTCGAAACCGCCATGGGTGGTACTGTTGGTCTCGCGGCTTTGTGAAGCGAAGATTTTTGTTCGCGGGAGCTTGCCGAGCTGCTTCAGATACTTTTGCATGCCGAGTATGGGTGTGCGCGTGCCGCCTTCGAAAGATTCCGATACCAGATAAAGCAACGAACGCCCGTAACCGAGTATCGGCCTGCACGTCGTGTCCTTCAGTTCCAGCGGCTCGGATAACAGCCACTGGTTGTATTGTCCGATGTGCCCGTTGTCGATATGCGGTCGCATTTTTTGTTCGAAAAGCGAAACGGTGGCGGCGGGGGCCATCAGATTCACGCTGTCGAAGCGCCAACGTTTGCGCGCCAGCATGTCGGCGAGATGGGCATGCACGATGCCGCCCGCCGAATGACCGATCAGGTGGATACGGTCGCGCGATTGTTTGAACGTCTTCGACCGCATGGCGGCGTCGTAAAGCACATGACCGCCGCCGTTTGGCGCGGCGCCGATCAGATAGCCGTTCTCCTTCATTTCGCTCCACACCGCGGTTCCCGGCTTGGCGAGCGTGCGTTCGAGACGTTCGTCCCACCAACGCTGCAGCCCCGCGGTTTTTCGCGCCTCGTCGCCGAACCAATCCTTGAAAATATTGGAAAGCGTGGAAACGAGGCCGGTTTCCCACATGAAGAAAATCGGAAAAATGCGCTGTTCGTACAGTGCGGGAATCCATTTTGCCGCGGTTTCAGCCGCGTCTTTTTCGGTGTTCAGTCCGCCGTGCGCATAAATGGCGATATCGACGGGCGCGTCCGCTTTCAAACCCCACGTTGCACGCGCGCGCTCCAGATAGGTGCTCACGAGCGCTTCGACGTCGCCTTCGCTGGTGCGGAAATCACCGGAGGTCGAAAGACGGCCGTTGTTTTCCATGTTGACGATATAAGGCGAGAGTTCGTGATTGCGCAGCTTCACGTCCTGCGCAACTTCCACTTTGTCGCCGGCCATGCGCAAGGATGAAGATTGTGCGATGGCAAGATGCAAGGAGGTGGCCACGCCGATCTGCACCACCCAACAATCCATCGCGTGTTCGCGCCAATCGTTGTAGCGCAAGATCGCGCGCCCGCCGGTGGCCCATTCCGGTCCCCAGGAGTTCTGGATGATGAAACCTTCGTGCGTATAGCCGACGATGATGAAGGCGTGCCCGCCGTCGGT
>DATEEW010000285.1:0-14977 GCA_035280965.1 Burkholderiales bacterium | reverse complement strand
CCGAATATATCCCGATAACTGGCATATACGCTCGCCAGCAACATGGGCGTCAGCCCCAGTATGAAAGCCAGGGCGAAATTCTGCATGGAGGCTTCTGGTGGGAGATCGCCGCCGAAAAGCACCGCGCTGAGGAGCGAGGCCAGCGTCAGCGCGATCAGTACAAACATCATCAATGCGAAGCCATAAACTAAAAATGCGCGCCAATTGCGCAGGCAAGCGAAGAAACTGAAAAACAGCGCTTTCAAAGGCTGCATGCCATGCCAGGCGCATAGAACGGGTGCAAACCAAAAGCCCATGCTGACCAGCGCGTATGCGGCAAGCGGCAAAATCAATTCACTCCAATGAAGTGTAGGCAGCGTGTTCACCGTCGCGGGATCGATGGGGGCGTCGCTACCGGTTAGCCGCGCAAGCAAGATGATCAGGGCGCCTGCGATCAAATAAATTCCGCCGAGTGTGATGAGAGACTGCGGATTGCTACGGAACCCTTCAAACAACAAACGAGGCTCCAATGCCTTGCCCGCTTCCGCAGCTGCGCCCATGTTCATAAATCCCACAGAAAACGCAGGCGTTGTTATCGCGGCAATCAACAGGCCGAGAATGGGGATTTGCGCGATCACGGCCATCATCAACCAGAGTGCGCTAAAAGCAAGAATCCACATCAAGGGACTGCGCATGAACAACAGCCAGCCGATGCGGAGCCAATGCAGACCATTGATGGCCGGAACGACTCTCATGCAGCTTTCGGCCAGGGGGCGCGTGCTGCTTCGGAAATGCGCAGTTGCAGAATTCTGCGGAAATGTTCGGGATCGTGTGCGTGTACCAGTTCGCCGGGTCGCGGCAAGTGGAAGTCGTACAGGCGCGATAACCAGAAGCGCAACGCGGCGGCGCGCAGCATTACGGGCCATTCCCGATGCTCTTCACCAGTAAGTGGACGGCGAGCGTGATAGGCGCGTAAAAATGCCTGTGCGCGTTCGTGGTCCAGTTTGCCGTCCGCTTCGACGCACCAATCGTTCAAGGTCACCGCCACATCGAATAGCCAGGCGTCTATCCCGGCAAAATAAAAATCGAGCGCACCCGTGAGCTGCTCGCCTTCGAACAGCACATTGTCGCGAAACAGATCGGCGTGTATCGGGCCGCGAGGCAAATCGCTTACACGATGCGCAGCCTGAAAAGCCAGTTCCGACTGCAACAAAGCTTGCGCCTCCGCATTGAGGAAACGCATGACCTGTGGAGCCGTCTGGTTCCACCATTTGGGCCCGCGCGGATTTTCGAGCTGCCCAGCGTAATCGCGTCCGGCAAGATGCATGTCTGCAAGGACTGCGCCGACCGCCGCGCAATGTTTTGTTGTTGGCCCCGTAAGGGTCGCGCCGCTCAACCGCGTAAACAGGGCGGCGGGCTTTCCCTTGAACTCGGCCATGGTGCCGCCGTTTTTAGTGGCGATCGGCAAGGGACAGGGAATGCCGCGTTCCGCCAGATGGGTCATCAGGCCCAGATAAAAAGGTAGATCGGCAGAGGCCAGTCTTTCGAACAAGGTCAATACATAGCGACCTTGTTCGGTCGTGACGAAATAGTTTGTGTTTTCGATGCCGGCCGCAATGCCCCGAAGTTCAAGCACCGAACCCACTTCATAACGCGACAGCCAAGCGGTCAGTTCGGCTTCGGTGACTTTGGTATAGACCGACATAGATTCACGTCGGGGAGCGCATTACCACTGGTGGATCACCCATTGCGGTACGCGCATGCGCGAATCGGAGGGGTCAGTACCAGCGGGGCCGGCATAACCGGCCAAATCTTCGATCAAGTAATAGACGCGCCCGCTGGGTTGGCGCACGCGAATGACGCGTTTGCCTTCCACCAGATATTCCTCGGCCTTTTCGCCGGGACGGATTTGCACGCCGCGTTCGCTCAACGCCTGCTCGTCCAGCGCGGTGGGACCGGCTGCGGGCGGCGGCTCAGGGATGGGCTCGAGTCTGGGAGGTTCTTGCGCCACCGCCGGCAGCGCGAGCAAGGCCAAGATCAACAGATAACGGCGCATATTCTTATCTCTCGCGAAGGCGCGCAGTTTAGCAGAGAGGACCGCGACACCTAAATCAAAGATTGAGGTACTTCTCCATTTCGCCGGCCTGCGGGAGGAAGCCGCGATGTTCGTAGTGACGAAAAATCGCCTCCACCACCTCGCTGGGCGTATCGATCACCTGCACCAGATCCATATCTTCCGGACTGATCATCCCTTCCTTCACCAACACCTCCTGGAACCAGTCCAACATGCCCTGCCAGAATTGCGCACCCACCAGGATGATCGGCATTTTGCGCATCTTGCCGGTTTGCACCAGTGTCAGGGCTTCGGTCAATTCATCCAGCGTGCCGAAACCGCCGGGCATCACCACATAGGCGATGGCGAAACGCACGAACATCACTTTGCGCGCGAAGAAATGGCGGAAGGTGATGCTGATGTCCTGATAGGTATTGCCGGATTGCTCAAAGGGCAATTCGATGTTGAGTCCGACAGCAGGCGATTTGCCGAAGTAGGCGCCGCGATTGGAGGCTTCCATAATGCCCGGTCCACCGCCAGAAATAACCGTGAAACCCGAATCGGAAAGCTGGCGCGAGATGTCTTCGGCGAGTTTGAAGTAAGGGTGATTCTCCGGAGTACGCGCGCTACCGAACACACTGACCGCCGGATGCACATGGTTGAGTCTTTCGGTCGCCTCGACGAACTCTGACATAATCGCGAACAGTTGCCAGGCCTCGATCGAACTTTTGACGCGGCCGTCCACGCCGGCTGCCATTGATTTAGGCAGCTTGTTCGCACGATCTTTTTTCAGTTTTGCATCCATGTCCGGGGAAAAACTCCTGCTGCTGGTGGACGGCTCGTCCTATCTGTATCGCGCATTTCACGCGTTACCGGATTTGCGGAATCCCGCGGGTGAGCCGACCGGGGCGATCTACGGTGTGCTAAGCATGCTACGACGCCTATTGGCCGACCACAAGGCGGAATTCCTCGCCTGCGTCTTCGATCCGCGCGGCAAAACCTTCAGGGATGACATTTATCCCGAATACAAGGCAAATCGCAGTGCAATGCCGGAAGATTTGGGCTTGCAGATCGCCCCCTTGTGCGAGGCCGTACAAGCAATGGGCTGGCCCGTCGTCGTCATCGATGGCGTTGAAGCTGATGATGTGATCGGTACGCTAGCCGCGCACGCGACCGCGAAGGGCGTGCGCACCGTGGTGTCGACCGGGGATAAAGATCTGGCACAACTGGTGAACGAGCAAGTGACGCTGGTGAACACCATGAGCAACGAAACGCTCGACCCGGCAGGAGTGCAAAACAAATTCGGTGTGCCGCCCGAAAGAATCATTGACTACCTTACCCTTGTCGGCGACGCAGTCGACAACATCCCAGGCGTCGATAAATGCGGCCCTAAAACCGCGGTTAAGTGGATAGCAGAATACGGCTCGCTCGATGGCGTGATTCAGAGCGCAGCGTCCGTCAAAGGCGTGGTCGGCGAAAATCTGCGCAAGGCGCTCGAGTGGCTGCCGAGGGGACGCGAACTCGTCACTGTCAAATGCGATGTGCCCCTTCCCTTCGACTTCGACGCGCTCGCGCTTAAAGCTAGCGACGACACCAAGCTCGCAGAGTTGTATCAGCGCTTCGGGTTCAAGACATGGCTGAAAGATGTCCAGAAGGGAAACGATGCTGCTGGACCCACTGCCACCGAGCAGTCTCTAGTGCCGCCCTCAGTATCGTCCCCCGCACCGCCGGAAGATGTGCCGCGTTATTACGAACTGCTGTTGACCGAAGTGCAATTGGAGCCCTGGCTCGAACGCTTAAACGCCGCAACGTTGTGCGCAGTCGATAGCGAAACCACCTCGCTCGACCCGCTGACCGCGCAGCTGGTCGGCATCTCGTTTAGCACCGAAGCGGGCCATGCGGCTTATCTGGCGTTCGATCATCGCTATCCCGGCGCACCCGATCAGATCGGTGTCGAACGCGCGCTCGCCTTGTTGCGCCCATGGCTCGAAGATGAGAGCAAAAAGAAAGTCGGGCAGAACCTCAAATACGATCAGCATGTGTTCGCCAATTACGGCGTCACGCTGCGTGGCATCGCGCATGACACTTTGCTGCAGCACTATGTGTTGGAGAGCCATCTGCGCCATGATTTGGACACGCTTGCGCAGCGTTATCTTCAGGTCAGCACCATCAGTTACGACGATGTAACCGGCAAAGGCGCTCAACGCATCGGCTTCGAAGAAGTCGATGTTCAGCGCGCGATGGAATATTCGGCGGAGGATTCCGATCTGACCTTGCGCGTCCATCAGGTGATGTATCCGCAAGTTCAAGCCGACGAAAAACTTCAATTTGTTTACGAAGAGATCGAAATGCCGGTGCGGGAAGTGCTGTTCCGCATGGAGCGAAACGGCGTGTTGATCGACGCCGCGTTGTTGGAAACGCAAAGCCACGAGCTAGGACAAAAAATGTTGGCCTTGGAAGAGCGGGCTTATGGCGAAGCGGGTCAGCCTTTCAATTTGAATTCACCCAAGCAGATTTGCGAAATTCTGTTCGAGCGTTTACAAATACCGGTCATCAAAAAAACGCCCAGCGGCGCACCCTCCACCGACGAAGAGGTGTTGGAAAAACTCGCACTCGACTATCCGCTGCCGAAAACGCTATTGGAATATCGCGGGCTCACCAAGCTGAAATCGACTTACACCGACAAGCTGCCACGAATGGTCAATGCCAAGACAGGGCGCGTGCATACCAATTACGGTCAGGCGACGGCGGTAACGGGGCGGCTTGCTTCCAATGACCCCAACTTGCAGAACATTCCGGTGCGCACTGGGGAAGGACGCCGCATTCGTGAGGCCTTCGTCGCGCCGCCGGGATCGCTGATTGTGTCCGCCGATTATTCTCAAGTCGAATTGCGCATCATGGCGCACTTCTCCGGCGATGAAGGCTTGGTGCGCGCCTTCGCGGAGGAGCGCGATATTCATCGCGCAACAGCGGCGGAGGTTTTTGGGCGCGCGCTCGAAGACGTGAGCCCCGAGGAACGTCGCTATGCGAAAGTGATCAATTTCGGTTTGATCTACGGCATGTCCGCTTTCGGCTTGGCGCAGAACCTGGGCGTAGAACGGGCAACGGCGCAGGCCTATATCGATAGTTACTTTGCACGCTACCCCGGCGTGGCGCGTTATATGGAAAGCACGCGTCAAACTGCGCGAGAACAGGGCTACGTCGAAACGGTGTTCGGCCGCCGTTTATGGCTGGCGGAAATTCGCAGTGCTAATGCTATGCGCCGCGCCGGCGCTGAGCGCGCGGCGATCAACGCGCCCATGCAAGGCACCGCAGCCGATTTGATAAAACTAGCGATGATTGCCGTTCAGGGATGGATTGAGCGCGAAGGTTTACAAAGCAAGCTCGTAATGCAGGTGCATGACGAACTGGTACTCGAAGTGCCCGAAAACGAACTGGCGCTGGTGAAAAGCGAATTGCCGAAACTGATGAACGATGTTGCGCAATTGCGCGTTCCGCTGGGCGTGGAAGTGGGTGTCGGAAAAAACTGGGAAGAGGCGCACTAAACACGTACCAGCATGCCGAGGACCGAAGCGAGCCGGCGCAGCTATGCGCGCGAGGGCAAAGCGGAACGAAGATTCCAACGCCTAGTATTTGCAATAACCTTTCTATTAAACATTAATCGAAGGGGCGTGGTGCGGGTCCCGTTACGCTATGCCCGCCTCATGAGCCTGTTGATCGGCATGATAGCTGGACCGCACCATCGGACCGACCGCCGCGTGCGCGAAGCCCAGTTTTTGCGCTTCGATGTCCAAGGCCGCAAAGGCGTCCGGATGCACATAGCGTAAGACAGGCAGATGATGTTCGGAAGGCTGGAGGTATTGCCCCAGCGTCAGCATGTCTACATCGTGTGCGCGCAAATCGCGCATGGTCTGCACCACTTCTTCATCGGCTTCGCCTAAGCCGAGCATCAATCCTGATTTAGTCGGCACCTTCGGATGCAGGGCTTTGAAGGCTTGCAGGAGTTTAAGCGAGTGACCGTAATCCGACCCAGGACGAGCCTGCTTGTAAAGACGCGGCACCGTTTCGAGGTTGTGGTTCATCACATCGGGCGGCGCCGCGGCCAAAATGTCCAAAGCGCGATCCAAACGCCCGCGGAAATCCGGCACCAACACTTCTATGCGTGTCTGCGGTGAGGTATCGCGTACGGCTCGGATGCAATCGACGAAATGTTGTGCCCCGCCGTCTTTCAGATCGTCGCGGTCCACGCTGGTAATGACCACATAATTCAAGCGCAGCTTCGCAATCGTTTCTGCCAGATGTATGGGCTCTTGTGCATCTAGAGGTTTTGGGCGCCCATGCGCGACATCGCAAAACGGGCAGCGACGCGTGCAAATGTCGCCCATGATCATGAAAGTCGCCGTGCCTTTGCCGAAGCATTCACCGATATTGGGGCAGGACGCTTCTTCGCACACCGTGTGCAGATTGTTCTCGCGCAAAATGCTTTTGATTTCGCCAAAGCGCGAATTGGCATGCGCGGCGCGTACACGTATCCACGCCGGTTTTGGCAACCGTTCCTGCGGCACGATTTTGATTGGAATGCGCGAAGTCTTTGCCGCGCCCTTTTGTTTGGTACCGATATCGCTCATGGCGAGAGTTTAAGCGATGCGGCGCCTGGACACACAGGGTTAAAGCTTTTTAGAATGCCAAAGTACGAGGATGCGCGGCGAGTCGGGCGACAATATGCGTCGCCATTTTTTCGCCGGCAGCCGCGCAGTCCAGCGCCACGTTGAGGTCCGCCAGACGCGTTACCGGCATACCCGCGTAGCCACAAGGGTTGATGTGGTCGAAGGGACGCAAGTCTAGATCCACATTCAAGGCGATGCCGTGATAGCAGCAGCCGTTGCGGACACGAAATCCAAGCGCGGCAATTTTCGCATCGTCTACATAGACACCTGGGGCGCCGCTTTTACGCCGCGCCTTCACGCCCAACTCGCCCAAAAAATCGATGGCGGCTTGCTCGAGCAGCGCTACGGTCGATCGAACGCCGAGATCGCGTGCGCGCAGATCGAGCAACACATAGGCGATTATCTGACCGGGGCCGTGATAGGTAATTTGGCCGCCGCGATCCACATGCACTACGGGGATATCGTTGGGGCGCAGTAAATGTTCGATCTTTCCTGCTTGTCCCAAGGTATAAACCGGCGGATGTTGAAGGAGCCATAGTTCGTCGGCAGATGACGGGCTGCGTTGTTCGGTAAAGCGGCGCATCGCCGTGTAAGTCGATTCGTAGTCGGCCAGACCAAGCCGGCGAATTAATACGCCGCCGTTTTCTTCGGTATCAGCTTCGTGCGGTTTGGTTTGGACGAGGTCCAAAGCTCAGAGCACCATAGTGACCATCGGACTGTCGCAGAGATCTTGGTACAGCGCGTCCAGCATTTCGCGCGAGGTCGCATTCACCGTTGCGGTAAGGCTCAGGTAGTTGCCTTCGCGGCTGCTGCGCATTTCCAGCGTCGTGGGGTCGAAATCGGGCGCGTGTCGCTTTACGATAGCGACTACCGTCTGCGCGAACTCGCTTTGAGTGCGACCCATGACCTTGATCGGAAATTCGCAGGGGAACTCAATCAAAGTCTCTTGGTTTTCAGCTTGCATGCGCAATCACCTCCTGTTTATAGGATTGATAGAGCTCATACATGCGTTGATACATCGGTCCCGGTTTCCCCGTTCCAATCGGTATCCCGTCGATAGTGGTGACCGGCAGCACTTCGCGAAGCGAAGAAGATAACCAGACTTCCTCTGCCGCGTAAAGTTCGCCTACCGACAGCTCCCTGACTTCAAAGGGCATACGGTTGGCGCGCGCCAGTTCCAATACCAGATCGTAAGTGATGCCGGGCAGAATACGATAATCCTTGGGGGGCGCGATGATGACGTCGCTTTCGACAATGAACACATTGCTGGATGAGGCTTCGGTCACCGTGCCATTGCGCAATAGGATGACTTCTGCGCATTCCGCGTCCACCGCTTCCTGACGAAGCAGGCAATTGGCGATCAATGAGGTGGTTTTGATATCGCAGCGAAGCCAGCGGTAATCTTCGCGCGCAATGACCGGAACGCCAAGTTGCCGCTGTTCCGCAGTCGGTTGGCGCAAATCGTGCGCCATGATGAATACCGTGGGTGCAACAGGGGGATTTGGAAAAGCTTGATCACGGCGCGCCACGCCGCGCGTAACTTGCAGATAAAGGCCTTGGTCGTCCCAAGGATTGCGCTGCACGACCTCTTTCATCAACGTCGCCCATTCCTGCCTGCTATAAGGATTGGGCAGCCGGATCGAATCCAGACTGTATTGCAGTCGCGCCAGATGTTCATCCAGGCGGAACAGCGTGCGCGAATAAACGGGCAATACTTCGTATACCGCGTCCCCCAGGATAAATCCCCGATCCAGCACCGGCACGCTGGCTTCGGCCAAGGGCATAAAGCGGCCGTTCAGATACACGATTTCGCTCACAGCGTTCTCCTATCCTGGACCGCATGCGCTACGTGAGATTGTCGGTTCTCTCTACTACTTGAACCACAGCCGCACAGTATCGGCGACTCGACCGAAAAAGCCGGCGACCGGAACCTCTTCGTTGGCGACCACCGGATATTCGCCCATGGGTTTGCCGTCCAAGCTAAGACGCACTATGCCCACCTTCTGTCCGGCGGCGACCGGCGCGACCAGCGGTTGCTGACTTACCAATTCGGCTTTCAAACGCTGCGCATCGCCGCGCGGAAGCGTCAAGAAGAGATCACGCTCTACACCGGCATGCAAACTTTCTTCCGCGCCCTTCCATACTTTGAGTGTGCTGATTGTCTGCGCTTTGCGATAGACCGGCACGCTGTCATAAAACTGAAAGCCATAGTTCAGCAACTTCTGGCTTTCTCGCGCACGCGCACTGTCCGATGCGGTCCCCAATACCACCGAAATCAAACGGCGCTCCCCGCGCTTGGCGGAAGCAACCAGACAATAGCCTGCCGCTTCGGTATGTCCTGTCTTCACTCCGTCCACGTTCGGATCGAGCCAAAGGAGCCGATTACGATTGGGTTGCGTGATGTTGTTGTAGCGATATTCGCGTGTCGAATAAACCTTGTAGTTGTCCGGGAAATCGCGAATCAGTGCGGCGGCCAGAATGGCCATGTCGCGCGCGCTAGAGTAGTGCTTGGGATCGGGAAGACCGGTGGAATTGACGAAATTCGTATTCGTCATGCCCAGTTTTTGGGCCTGGCGATTCATCACGCCGGCGAAGATTTCTTCTGAGCCTGCCACCGCTTCTGCGAGCGCAATGGTGGCGTCATTGCCCGACTGCACAATCATGCCGTAGATCAATTCATTGACGGTAACCGGCTTCAGCGGTTCGATGAACATGCGCGATCCCTCGGCTTTCCAGGCCTTGGTGGAAACGGGCACCGCTTGATCCAGTTTCAATTGGCCTTTGCCCAGGGCATCGAAGACCAGATAGGCCGTCATCAACTTGGTCAGTGAAGCCGGATCGGTGCGCGTATCCGGCGTTTCGCTGGCGATGGCAGTTCCGGTTTGATAATCGAGCAGGACCCAGGATTTGGCGGCGACAGGCGGCATTGGCGGCGCGTCGGCGCGCGCCAATCCAAACGAAATAGAGAATAGAACGAGCAGCAGGATTCGCAGCATGAATATGCCGAACATGGAAGTGAAGGGATGCGCAGATTATAACAGCGCGCTTCGATGGGCTAGCGAACCACCAATTGCGGCTGCAGATCGAATAGTGAACGCAGTTGCGAAACGACCGCCCCTGTGTCTTCGCGGCTCTTATAGGGCCCGAGATGGACGCGGAAAAGCCCATCACCCGCAATGATGCTTAGCATTTCGGCCAGCTCGGCAGCGCGTCCGGCAATGCGCGCTTTCAAGTTTTCCGCGCTGGCGCGCGAGGAGAAGGCGCCCAATTGCACATAGACATTTGCGGGCGAGCTTTCGGTATCGGCAACTTTGACCGATTCGCTCAAGGCAGTCGTCGCCTTTTCTTCAGGCGGTAGCACTGCTTCCACTTCGACTATCGCGCTGCCCTGCTGTATGTAACCGAGGCGGTGCGCCGCCGCGTAAGAAAGATCGATGATGCGGTTATGCAGAAATGGGCCGCGATCGTTGATGCGCACGACAACCGAACGGCCGTTCGCGGGATTTACGACCCGGACATAGCTGGGAATCGGCAAGGTCGGATGCGCCGCTGTCATCGCGTACATGTCATAGGCTTCGCCGCTGGATGTTTTTTTCCCATGAAAGCGCTTGCCATACCAACTCGCCCTGCCGCGCTGCTTGAAGCCTTTGATGGGCGGCACCGGCGCGTACTCGCGACCGAGGGCTACGTAGGGTTTGTTCGCATGGGGATGCAAGGGCTCTTTGCGCGGCTGGGCGTCGGCGATCAGATCCAGATTCGGTGGCAGGTCGTTGCCCGGGCCGTCGTCCAGATAATAGCCGCCGCCTTTGCGCGGCGCTTCGGGTGCTTGCACGGTCGCGTCGCCGCCCCGGGCGGGCAAGGACTCGCTGGGCGGCGTGCCGGCGCATCCGGCCAGAACCGCGCTGAGCGCGAACGCAACTGCGTGATGGACTTTCACGTCTGCACCAGCTTTCGATGCTTTTGAATGCTCATCAGGATTCCGATTCCCAAGAAGAGCGTAACGAAGGCTGTCCCGCCATAGCTAATCAAGGGCAGTGGCACGCCGACCACGGGCAAAATACCGCTCACCATGCCCATGTTGACGAAGGCGTAGGTGAAGAAACTGAGCGTGATCGCGCCCGCCATCAAGCGGCCGAAGAAGCTTGCCGCACCTCCTGCAATCATCAGGCCGCGTCCGATCAGCGCCAGATAGAGCAGTAACAAAATGCAATTGCCGATCAAGCCGAATTCCTCGGAATAGACCGCGAAAATAAAATCGGTATGTCGTTCGGGAATGAACTCCAAATGCGTTTGCGTTCCCTGTAGCCAGCCCTTGCCCAGCACGCCGCCCGAGCCGACCGCGATGGTCGATTGAATGATGTGATAGCCCGCGCCGAGCGGATCGCTGGTCGGATCGATCAAAGTGAGAATACGACGGCGTTGATAGTCATGTAGCAACGACCACATGATCGGTGCTGCTGCCGTCACACCCGCGACGAGTACGCCGATGATTTTCCAAGGCAGACCGGCCAGGAAAATGACGTAGAAGCCCGCCCCGATCACCAACAAGGCCGTGCCCAGGTCGGGTTGCTTGATAATCAGCGCGGCCGGAACGGCGAGGAGGAGGGTTGCAATGATGAAGTCCTTCGTCCGTAGCACCGCTTCGTGTTTATGGAAGTACCAAGCCAGCATCAGCGGCATCGCGATTTTCAACATTTCAGAAGGTTGAAAGCGGGTGAACCCGATATGCAGCCATCGTCGTGCGCCATTCGCCACCTCGCCCCAAATCGCGACCGCGATCAAGAATGCGATGCCGATCAAATAAGCTGGGAGCGCGAGCCGCATCAAGGTTTGCGGTGGAATTTGCGCCGCGACCCACATCGTGAAAAGTGCGACACCGATGTTCAAGAGCTGCGCGTTCACGCGCATCAGATTGCCGTTTGCGGCGCTGTAGAGCGTGAACAGTCCAAGTACTACGATCATCCCGGCGATGAACATTAGGGGGCTGTCGATATTCTTCGTCAGCGAATGCCAGAGACGACCCATCTATTCGTCCTCCTGCTCGACTTCTTGCACCGCCGGCTTAGCCGGAAGTTTGCCCAGCAAATGGTAGTCGAAGAGAAGGCGCGCAATAGGCGCGGCCGTCGTGCTGCCGTGTTTACCGTTTTCGACCAAGATGCCTATGGCGATTTTGGGTTGTTCGGCAGGCGCGAATGCGACAAACAGCGCGTGATCGTGAAAGCGTTCGGAGATCCGTTTCTCGTCGTATTTCTCGCCCTGCTTGATGCCGATGACCTGTGCCGTGCCGGTTTTGCCGGCAAAACTATAAGGCGTGCCGCGACCGGCTACAGAGGCTGTACCTCCCGGGCGTGTCACATCGACCATTGCCGCTTTCACCAACCCCACCCATTTGGGATTGAGCGGCACCGTGCGGACCGGTTCCGATTCGACGGCGCGTTGGACGCCGGTGCGTGAATCGGTAATGGTGCGTACCAGATGGGGTTTATAGGCAACGCCATTGTTAGCCAAGATCGCGGTCGCATAAGCCAGTTGCAACGGCGTCGCAAGGTTGTAGCCTTGGCCGATGCCTACGGAAACACTGTCGCCGGTGTACCATTTTTGTTCGCCGGGCGTTTTGAAGCGCTTTTTCTTCCAAGCACGTGAAGGTAGCAGGCCGCTGCTTTCGCCTTTGATGTCAATTCCGGTCGGATGGCCGAAGCCCAGTTGCGACAGGAACGCGTGCATCTGATCGATATCGGTGTCCACTGCCAGGCCGTAGTAGTAGGTATCGCAGGAAACCACCACGGACTTGTGCAAATTCACCGTGCCATGGCCGCCGACTTTCCAGTCGCGATAACGGTGTCCTTGCCCGGGCAACGTGAAGTAGCCCGGATCGAAAATAGTGTATTCAGGGGAACGCTTGCCCAGTTCGAGCGCCATCAGCGCCATGAACGGCTTGATCGTGGACCCGGGCGGGTATGCCCCGTTAATGGCGCGATTGTTGAGCGGCCGGTCTGGCGAGTTATTCAACTCAGCCCAGGATTCCTGGTCGATGCCATCGACGAACAGATTGGGGTCAAACCCCGGTTTGCTCACATAGGCCAACACGCCGCCTGTGGCCGGTTCGATCGCGACCAGCGCGCCGCGATATCGACCGAAAGCCTGTTCGGCTAGTTCCTGCAACTTCGCGTCGATGGTAAGCGTCAGGTTATTGCCTGAAGTGGGCGCCTTCGAAGACAGCGTGCGAATCCCTTTGCCGTTGGCATCGATTTCCACTTGCGCGGAGCCGGTGATGCCATGCAATTCGTATTCGTAAAACTGCTCAATGCCGGTTTTGCCGATGTGGTCGGTGCCTTTGTAGTTCGGCAATTCCTCGTCCGTCTCCAGCTTAGCTAGATCCTTGTCGTTGATGCGACCCAAATAGCCGAGGGCATGCGAAGCCAGTTCGTTCATCGGGTATTGACGGAATAGTCGCGCCTTGATTTCAACACCCGGAAACCGAAAGGCATTCGCCGCGAAGCGGGCCACATCTTCTTCGCTCAAGCGAGTGCGGATGGGCAGGCTGTCTGCACCCTTCAGCTCGTTGCGCAGTTTGCGGAAGCGGTTACGGTCCTTTGGTTCGATTTGTACGACTTTGGACAGTTCGTCGATGGTCGCGTTCAGGTCATCGACCTTGTTGGGATTGATTTCGAGGGTGTAGGCAGAGTAATTGCGCGCCAACACAGTACCGTTGCGATCAAGAATCAAACCGCGATTGGGCTGAATCGGCACGATCGAAATGCGATTGTCTTCCGCCTTGGTCTGGTAGTAGTCATGCTGAATCAGTTGCAGATACAAGAAGCGGCCCAGCAGAATTCCGAAGGCAACGAGAACGGCGACACCCGCAACGCCCAGTCGAGTTCGAAAGCGTTGAACCTCCCGCTCGTGATCGCGAAACTCAGCGAAGCTCATGGTAAGCCCGCCCTTCCATCACAAGGGCCGGTTTTCATCCACGCTGTCCGGCATGCGTTGAGGTGCGAGAAGCAAGAAGGTAACGACTGGCCACAATGCTGCGGAAACGAAGCTGCCGAAATAGATCAACAAGCCGGGAAAGGTGCCGCCGGCGATCATGCGCACCGCCAACATCACAGTTTGCGCCAGCAAAAGCAGCACAAGTACATGCAAGGATTGTTGCCACTGGGTGAACCATAGAATCCGCCGATGTACCGCATAGCCGCCGAAAGCCAAAAGCGTATAAGCGAGTGCGTGCTGTCCGATGAGCGTGCCGTTGACTACGTCCATCAAAAGCCCCAAAACGAAAGCCAGGCCCATCCCCATTTTGCGCGGCTGATGAATGCACCAAAAGACCAGCACCAGCGCCATGAGATCGGGCACCCAGCGTACGTCCGGCCAAGGCAGCATGTTGAATGCGAGCGCGACCAGTGTCGTCGAGAGCATGAAGGTGATTTTCGCAGGGCGCAAAATGCGTTGCGAGCCGACTTTCATTTCGCTTTTCCTTTAGTCGGCGTTTTTTCGGTTACCGCTGGTTCGGGACGCGGCGGTGCGTCTTCTCCCTGCGTCAGCACCAGCACTTGTCGGTGGCGATTCGTGCCGCTGCTGGGCGTGAGCGAGATTTTAGCGAAGGCGTAGGAGGAATCGCGCTCCACTTTTGCAACTTGTGCAACCGGCAATCCGCGCGGATAGACGTTGTCCAATCCCGAAGTGACCAATACATCACCGGTCTCGATCTCCGCATTCGCAGGCATGAAGCGCAATTCCAAAGTGCTCCCATCGCCCGAACCGTATGCGACGCCGCGCAAACCGTTGCGCACGACTTGCACCGGGATCGAATGACCTTTATCGGTAATTAAAGTCACCTCGGCCAGCAAGGGCAGCACGCGCGTGACCTGTCCCAATACCCCATGCACGTCGATGACTGGCTGTCCCGCTTCAATGCCCTCTTGTTCGCCTTTGTCGATAATGATTTTGCGGCTGAAGGGATCGCGACCCGCATAAATGATTTCGGCGAAAACCGCTGTGCCTTGATGCTGGTCGCGTGCTTGCAGCAATTCGCGCAACTGCCCGTTTTCCGCCTGCAACGCTTCGAGGCGCAACAGTGCTTCCGCATTTCGCAGTTGCTCGCTGCGCAGTAAAGCGTTCTCCTGGCGCAGCGAGCTTTGGCTACTGAAGAATTCGCTGACGTGATTGAAGGCGGCGATGGGGGCGGTGGCCACTTGCTGCAAAGGATAAATGACCAGCGCCAGTGTGTTGCGGATGCCGTTGGCGTAGTGGAAACGCGCATCCAGCACCATCAATAGAA
>DATEEW010000284.1:0-5354 GCA_035280965.1 Burkholderiales bacterium | reverse complement strand
TTCGGAATCGACCTCATCAACACCATCAAACTCGAAAATCCGCAGTTGTGGACAGCAGAATTTCGAGAAGAGATACAGACTTTGATGCGTAAAGCAGTTGAATTAGAGTACAGATACGCGGAAGATACGATGCCACGAGGTGTGTTGGGCTTGAATGCACCGATGTTTAAAGAGTATCTTCGCTATATTGCGAATCGACGTTGTCAGCAGATCGGAATCGAGACGTTGTACCAAGGTGCGAATAATCCGTTTCCTTGGATGAGCGAAATGATCGATCTGAAGAAGGAACGCAACTTCTTCGAGACGCGTGTGATTGAGTATCAAACGGGGGGCGCCCTCAGTTGGGATTGACTCAGTTGGGTTTAAGCGAGCTTAAAGCTTCGTCACAAAATTCGAGGCGATCGCGATTGCGGTCGCCGGCTTCACTTTCCGTTGCAGGCGGGAAGCGGGGCTCCATTTTCGTTTTGCTGCAGGGCAACGCGAAATCCATGATGTCGGTCCTCGATGAGGCCCGACATTTTTTTATGTGCAGTGTGTTCCAAGAATTCGGATGTCGGACTTCGGTCCGGTGCCTGGGTACCCGGGCTGGTTGAGCCGGGTTGTTTTGGTGTGTTTGTTCTCTCAACTTTTAAGGAGTAACAAGAATGGCTACTAAGAAACCTGCCAAGAAGGCTGCTAAGAAGCCGGCCAAAAAGGCCGTGAAGAAGGCAGTTAAGAAGTCTGCAGCTAAGAAGCCCGCTGTGAAGAAATCCGCAGCGAAACGGCCCGCGAAGAAAAAAGCGGCGAAGAAAAAAACCGCGAAAAAAGCGGCAAAGAAAAAAACCGCGAAAAAAGCGGCGAAGAAAAAGCCTGCGAAAAAAGCGGCGAAGAAGAAGAAGGCGGCCAAAAAGCCCGCCAAGAAAAAGAAAGCGGCCAAAAAGAAAGCCGCGAAAAAACCCGCCAAGAAAAAGGCCAAGTCAGGATCGGCCAAGAAGTCTGCGGCGAAACCGGCAGCGCCCGCTCAAGAGGCGCCCGTAGCGGCGTCGTCGAGCACGGCAACGCCCGGAGCGAAAACCGCTCTGAATCCCGCTGCTGCTTGGCCGTTTCCGACGGGCTCTCGGCCCTAAGGCGGAGTCGAAGGGTCTGCGGCCCATCTTTGTGCAGGCAAAGGTGGAACCGCAGACATTCGACGCTTGGTGTGTTTGCCCCCCGGCTTCCTGCCGAAAGACTGGCTCATTTTACCAGTCGACGGATAGCGAAGCCGGGTGGCCTTTCCCCAAAATTTTTTTATTGTGCGCTGCAGCGCATGATGCCCTGACAAGCCGTGACATTCCCGGCTTGACTTGGCTTAAGTTATTCATTACACTGCAGATTCCTTCAAATACCACGCTGCGAATAGTCGTGGTCCCGCAGGGTTTTAGGACAGCCAATTGAGGCGCTGCTTGAAGCATTTGCGGTAAGTCTCGCTGTATTAGATGGCGAGATTTCAACACTGGCCGCCCTTCGCGATCTTGAATCGTTCATCCGGGGCGGGTGTTTTAGTCATATGGGACTTGGGGTTTCGAAGCATCTCGAAAGGGATGTACCGAAGAAGCGCCGATGAAGTGTGACTTTTATGGGTGGGAGGCAGAGATGACTCTAAATCGAATGTGGATGCGTACACGTGATGTTCGCGCGCGTTTGAGAATGATGTTGACGCATGGTCTCGCAGGTTTTGGTTTATTGATGCTGGTGCTGATGTTGGGCGATCGCGCATCCGTCGGATTGGGTATCGATTCGGCAGTGGCTTCGGCTGATCCGGCGCCGAGCATCCCGGTAGAGATCGATTCCAAGGCTCGCATTAATGCGAGCCAACAAAAACTGGTTCACCATTTGGCGCGTCGCTACCGAGTTGCCCCGGAGGTCGTGCAGGGGTTGGTAGGCGATTCCTACTTCGTCGGTCGCGAGATGGGGGTAGATCCTCTGTTGATCCTCGCTGTGGTGGCGGTAGAGTCCAGTTTCAACCCGATTGCACAGAGCAACTTCGGCGCGAAAGGGCTGATGCAAGTCGTTCCGCGTTTCCATCAGGATAAGCTCGCAGATCATGGTGGCGAAAACACGATTTTGCAGGCTCGTACGAATATTGCCGTCGGCACGCAGATTCTCAAGGAATATATTCGTAACAGCGGCAGTGTGGAGAGTGGTTTGCAGATGTACGCCGGAGCCGTGGACGACGGGAGTTTCACCTATTCGCAGAAAGTATTAGCGGAGCGGGACCGTCTGCACCAAGTGCTGAGCGGCAGCTTGCTCGTCACAAATATATAAGTTCTCGGCACGCGCAATAAAAAAGGGCCTCCGGGCCCTTTTTTATTTGGCATCGACGTTGCTTTTTAAGAACGCCTCCATGCGCCGCAGACCTTCATCCAGTTCCCCGATCGGCCGGGTGTACGCGATGCGTACATGCCTTTCAGTGCCGGCTGTTCCAAAGTCTGCACCAGGGGTGAGTGCTACGCCGGCCTCCTCCAACAACCGCAAGGCGAAATGGCGGCTATCCGGGTCGAAGCTTTCACAGCCCGCATACACATAAAAGGCGCCGTCGGGATCGATGGGAATCCGAAAACCTAGCGCCTTTAAACGGGGCAGCAGAAAGCTTCGACGCTTCTCAAATTCCTGCCGGCGCGCTTCGAATACTTCCAATGTCTCCGGTTCGAACGCCGCGAGGGCTGCATACTGAGCGGGGGTGGAGACTGAGATAAAAACATTTTGAGCCAGACGTTCGATATCGCGAATTGCGTCCTGAGGGGCAATCAGCCAGCCCAATCGCCAGCCGGTCATACCGAAATATTTCGAAAAGCTATTCACTACGTAAATCTGGTCCGATACCTCGAGCGCAGTGTGTATTGCGCTGCCGTACTGCAACCCTTGATAGATTTCGTCCACCAGAAGAAAGCCGCCGCGTTCCGCCGTTACCCGTGCGATATCACGCAACTGGGACGGGGAAAGGGTGCTGCCGGTAGGATTGGAAGGCGTCGCCACCATCACGCCCCGTGTGCGCTCGTTCCAATTCGATTGGACGTCGTGTGCGCTAAGTTGATAGGCCTGGCTTTCGTCGACCGGAATGCAGCGGGCGATGCCACCGAACAAGCGGACGAAATTACGATTACAGGGATAGCACGGATCGGGCATTAACACTTCTGCGCCGGGATCCACCAGCGCGCCCAGCGCCAGCATAAACGCGCCGGAAGCGCCTGCGGTGACGATCACGCGCTCGGCGTCCAATTGAACGCCATAGCGATCGCGATAAAAGTTCGAAATTGTCGTGCGTAAGGCCGGCAACCCGAGCGCTGCGGTATAGCCCAACGCTTCGCGCTCGATGGCGGTAACGGCAGCTTTGAGTACTGATGGTGGCGCGCCGAAATCGGGCTGGCCGATTTCCATGTGGATAATGGAACGCCCCTCCCTTTCCAACTCCATTGCACGGCGCTGCACTTCCATGACTTGAAAGGCTTCAATTTGCGCCATGCGTGCAGCGCGAGGGAGTTGTGGCGACATTTAGAGGAAGCGTACGGCTAGTAGCGGGATGCGAGCTTACCAGCCCCAGCCAGACCCGACCCCGACTCCCCAGCCATGATGATGGTGCCCCGCGCCGTAGCCGAAATAGGAATGGGGCCAATAGGGGCCGTAATAAGGATCGTAAGAATTCCAATAAGCCAAGGCTTGCTCTCGCCGATCCCGCTCTTCGGCGGCGCGATCCGCTTCGGCCGTCAAACGATCGGCTTCATGTGCCTCGTCCTCCGCTCGTATAAGCGCCTGGATCAACGCGGCGCTTGCGCCCAATTCGCGGGCCTGTTGCTGCTGTGCCATGCTCATGGACAGGCGCGTTGTGGTGCGGCGCATTTTTTGAATGATGACGGGCGCTTCGTGACCGGCACGCTCCATTGCGACGATCTCTTCCAAACGCAGAGGATATGAACTCGGAGGAGGCGCCGTTGCCAGTCGCTCGAGCGGCGGATGTCCCGCCGCATCACGTTGCGGCGGGGACGCGCAGCCGGCTGCCAAGAGAAAAATAAAAACGACAGAGATACGAATCGGCATCATAAGTCGGTGAAAAAGGCGTCCTTATACGACAGCATGTAGTCTCCCTCGTTCCATTGCAAGACGAGGCGGTCCGCTATACTGAAACCATGCATTTTGCATAATTTGAGGGCTTCATGGACGAATCGCTACGACAAGCGGCACTGCATTATCACCGTTACCCCCGACCAGGAAAAATATCAATCGCGCCCACCAAGGCCTTAGTCAACCAGCGCGATTTGGCGCTCGCATATTCGCCCGGGGTTGCGGCGGCCTGCATGGAAATAGTACGCGAAGCCACGCTCGCTCATGAACTAACCGCCCGCTCTAACCTGTTGGCGGTCATTACAAACGGCACTGCGGTGCTCGGATTGGGGCACATCGGCCCGCTAGCTGCCAAGCCGGTAATGGAAGGCAAGGGCGTGCTGTTCAAAAAATTCGCCGGGATCGATGTTTTCGATTTGGAAATTGCGGAACTCGATCCGGACAAATTCGTGGACATCGTCGCAGCGCTCGAACCTACTTTCGGCGGCATCAATCTGGAAGATATCAAGGCTCCGGAATGTTTCGAAATCGAGCGCAAGCTCCGCGAACGGATGCGCATTCCGGTTTTTCACGACGATCAACACGGCACGGCGATTATTGTCGCGGCGGCGATTCTCAATGGTCTGCGGGTCGTCGAAAAAGCCATCGAGGACGTCAAGTTGGTCACTTCTGGCGCCGGCGCAGCCGCGTTGGCATGCCTGGATTTGTTGGTCCATCTGGGCCTTCGTTTGGAAAATATCTGGGTTACTGACATCAAGGGCGTCGTTTATGAAGGGCGCGTCGAGGAAATGGATCCGCTCAAGGCGCGTTTTGCCCGGGCGACCAAGGCTCGAACCTTGAACGAAGTGATTGAGGGTTCCGACGTATTTCTTGGTCTGTCGGCCGGTGGCGTATTAAAGCCCGAAATGCTTCAGCGTATGGCTGCTCGTCCACTGGTTCTTGCGCTTGCCAACCCCGAGCCGGAAATCATGCCCGATGTTGCCCGTAGCGTGCGCCCGGATGCAGTGATCGCTACCGGCCGGTCGGATTTTCCGAACCAAGTAAACAATGTGCTCTGCTTCCCGTTCATTTTCCGCGGAGCATTGGATGTGGGCGCGACGACTATCAACGAGTCCATGAAAATCGCCTGCGTCAAAGCGATTGCCGATCTTGCGATGGCCGAACAATCGGAAGTGGTGGTAGCCGCCTATGGCGATCTAAATTTGAGTTGCGGGCCCGAATACCTGATTCCCAAACCTTTCGATCCGCGCTTGATTGTGAAAATCGCCCCGGCCGTG
>DATEEW010000283.1:0-4276 GCA_035280965.1 Burkholderiales bacterium | reverse complement strand
CAGCGCATACCGATTGCTGTGCTCTGTGAGCGGGGAGTGAGACGCCACAGCGCGTATTCGCCACGTTGAAGCAGGCGCTCCGCATCTACGTTAGGCAGATGCCATTCCGCTGGCGTGTGTTCGCTGACCAGGTAAATCGTTTCCTTTAAATCCGTGGTCAGTTGTTGAAGTTGCGCCTCATCTTCGACTACGGGCACCACGCGCTGTATATAAAAAGCCGTCGCGGGCGCAATTCCATAACCTTTGCGTCCATACGCATACAAAGGCGTGTAAGGCTTCGCCGATTCGGCGACCTCCTTTGCCTCCACTTCGAAACGATCATCGGAGACGGCATACATATGCGTTTGGTTGTACAACGTCGCGCCGATAACCAGCGATCCCAAAACCAGAACAGGATAGGGGACCTTCTTGGTGCGCATCAGGGCGATTAGCGCAATCGGGACGGCCGCCATCGCGAAAGGAATCCACAGCGCCGCGATATCCGATTGCGTGTGCCGCTTGTACAGCAGCGCCATCGCAATCAGCACTACGCCCAGGGACCCGGCAAGCAAGAGCGCGCGATTCAGCACCGCAAAGCGGCCTTCGGCGGTCCCCAGATAAAGCCCCACGACAAGCGCGATCGGGGCGTTCAATAACAAGGCGTATTGAACTTGCTTGCTGGGATTCAGCGTCAGAATAATGAACGTCAGCGCAAGCCAGAGCCATGCGAGAACAGTTAGCGGCGATCGTTCGCGCTGCTTATAAAATGCCCACGCCGCGGGAATGAGGAAAATCGACCAGGGCGCGAAAAACTTCCACATGTTCAGCGCGTAGTAATACAGAGGCTCCTGGTGTTTGCCGGTGATATAGGTTGCATCGATTTCTTCGGCGACCCAATGCGCCGCCATATCGGGAACTTTGAAAAAAATGACCCCATACCAAGCGAAAGCGGTGACGAGGAATACTGCAATTCCCATTGGATCGGCGAGTTTGCGCAAGCTAACGAATTGCTTATTTCGCCATGCAAGGGCAATCCACAGCAACAGCGGGATGGCCACGGCTGCTGGCCCTTTGGAAAGAAAGCCCAGACCCATGAACAAATAAAACAGGCGCGCCTGTCTAGACGTCGCCTCCTCGAAAACCAGCTTGTAGGCCTGGTTGCAGGCGAGAATGATGAAAAACAGCAGCATCGAATCGGTTTCCGCGTTACGCGAATACCGAATACCCAGATAAGTGGAAATGAAGCACAGCGCCACAACGAAGGCCGTGACATTGCCCTGCATTTTTCGCAGCCAGGCGAAGAGTGCGACGGCGCTCAGCGAAGCGAAAATTGCCGAACCGAAGCGCGCGGTGAATTCGTTGACGGCGCCGAACACTTTATAACTGGTCGCTGCGACCCAATAAGGCAGCGGTGGCTTCCGCAAACGCAGTTCGCCATTAAAGGTAGGAACAACCCAATCGCCGCTCGCCACCATTTCGCGCGCGGTCTCGGCGACACGCAATTCCTGGATTTTGAATAACGGCTTGGTGTCCAGCCCCCAGAAAAAACAAAGCAGGACCAGCAAACCCAAAACCAATCCGTATTTATAGTGATCGCTCATTGCTCTCCCTTAATACCACGAACGAAAAGGCGCGCCGCAGCGCGCCTTTTCGCGAAACACTTAGTCCGACTTATTAAATCATCAACGGCACGATAAGCAGCGCCACGATGTTAATGATCTTGATCAGCGGATTGACCGCCGGGCCTGCGGTGTCCTTATAAGGGTCACCCACCGTGTCACCGGTTACGGCTGCTTTATGCGCTTCGGAACCTTTGCCACCGTGATGACCGTCTTCGATGTACTTCTTGGCGTTATCCCATGCACCGCCGCCGGTCGTCATTGAAATGGCGACGAACAAGCCTGTAACGATAGAACCCATCAAGACGCCACCCAAGGCCTGCGGGCCCAGAATCAAACCCACAAGAATCGGCACGAGCACAGGCAGCAACGAAGGCACGATCATTTCCTTAATCGCGGCCTTGGTCAGCATGTCGACTGCGCGCGAATAATCGGGCTTGGCCGTGCCTTCCATGATGCCGGGGATTTCCTTGAATTGCCGGCGCACTTCGACCACCACCGCTCCGGCCGCGCGACCCACCGCTTCCATCGCCATCGCACCGAACAGATAAGGCACGAGACCGCCGATGAACAAACCAATGATGACCATGTGATTCGACAGGTCGAAAGTATAGTTATGCCCACCGTGTGAAAGCGCATGCGTGTAATCGGCGAAAAGCACCAGTGCCGCCAAGCCGGCGGAGCCGATGGCATAACCCTTCGTCACCGCTTTCGTGGTGTTCCCTACAGCGTCGAGTGGATCGGTAATAGCGCGAACCGAATCCGGCAAGTCCGCCATTTCGGCGATCCCACCGGCGTTGTCGGTGATGGGGCCATATGCATCAAGGGCCACGATAATGCCCGCCATCGACAACATGGAGGTCGCAGCGATCGCAATGCCATACAGACCGGCAAGATAGTACGAGACGAAAATCGCGACGCAGACGGCCAGCACGGGCCACGCGGTCGCTTTCATCGATACGCCAAGGCCGGCGATGATATTGGTCGCATGGCCGGTTTCGGAGGCCGCTGCGATATGACGCACCGTGCCGTATTCCGTCGCCGTGTAGTACTCGGTGATGATCACCATTGCCGCAGTGAGCACCAGACCGACAACCGCCGTTCCCCACAATTGCAACACCGTAACGCTATGCGCCCCGCCCCCGAATTCGAACTGCGTAGTCGCGAGAGTCGGCCCCATCATATAGTCGGTGATGAAATAAAAGGCGATCAGCGACAGCCCCCCGGCCACGATGAGGCCGCGATACAAGGCGCTCATGATTTTCTTGCCAGGGGTCACTTTCACGAAAAAGCAACCGATGATGGAAGCGATGATCGAGAAACCACCTAGGGCGAGCGGGTATACAACTGTGGCCGTTCCCTGCACCAGCAGCGCGCCGAGAATCATCGTCGCAATCAAGGTGACCGCGTAGGTTTCAAACAAGTCGGCCGCCATACCGGCGCAATCGCCGACGTTGTCGCCAACGTTGTCCGCAATGACACCGGGGTTGCGCGGATCGTCTTCGGGAATACCCGCTTCCACTTTACCGACAAGATCGGCTCCGACATCCGCGCCCTTGGTGAAAATGCCACCACCGAGACGCGCGAAGATGGAAATCAGCGAGCCGCCGAAACCCAACCCTATCAGCGGCTTGATCAGATCGCTCTGCGCCGCATCAGGCGCCGCGCCATACACGAGGTAGGCGTAGAAACCCGCAACGCCGAGCAAGCCGAGGCCCACTACCAACATGCCGGTGATCGCACCGCCGCGAAATGCCACGCGGAGCGCTTCATTGAGTCCGGTGCGAGCGGCTTCGGCGGTGCGCACGTTGGCTGCCACCGAAACGTTCATGCCGATGTAGCCGGCCAGTCCCGACAAGAAGGCGCCGATCGCAAATCCGATGGCGGTTACCCATCCGAGCGTGAAGCCGATGACGACAAACAGCACCGCCCCTACGATGGAAATCGTCAGATATTGGCGATTCAAATAGGCGGATGCGCCCTGCTTGATCGCGCTGGCGATTTCCTGCATGCGCGCGTTGCCCGCAGGCTGTTTGATGATCCAGGAGATGGAAACGAAGCCATATAACAAGGCCAGAATCGAGCAGCCTAATGCGAAGTACAAACCCAAACTCATGCCGTCCTCCTCAGATGGCGGAGCTCGGGCTCCGCCGGTTGTGATGCGAGACGCGGTTCGGTGCCGCGCTTCGTTCTGCACTACTACTTGTAAAAGGAACTTCCGATTGGATTTCTCCAATCGGAAGTTCCCTGAACCTGCGGGATTGCTAAGGGGTGGTGGCCCCTTAATCGCAACTCCCAAACACAAAAACTTACATGTTCAATTCAAGTCTCGTTTCGAACAACCACAACTGCGGGAGAGTCTTCTCCCTTCACCGGCTTAAACGCGCATTTCAGGCGCTTACTTCAAGCGCTTATTTCAATCGCTTAGGCACGGCGATATTTTTCAGACGTACGTATTCGGGCAACCCGTCGCGGAATGGCGGCGGCGCTTCACCCTTTATGAGCGGAGCAATATAAGCGCGGCAGGCGTCGGTAATATGAAAACCATCGCGTGTAATGAAATTGCGCGGCATTTTCTTTTCGGTGTTGGCCACATCGGCAAGCTTCGCGACGCCGATTTTCCAGCGATAAGGTTTGTCGGACACACGCACGATCGTGGGCATGACCGCGTGCTCCCC
>DATEEW010000282.1:0-4711 GCA_035280965.1 Burkholderiales bacterium | reverse complement strand
AAAATCTTCCACGCTCAGCGTTCGTTTCAAACGGGGATGTTCGCGGCGCGCAACCACGACGAAACGCTCGGTATAAAGCGGGCGTGAGCGCATTGCTCCGGGCGCGTTTGCCACGTTGATCACCGCCAGATCGACATCGCCGCTCTCCAACTGTTTGCCGATGGCCGTGTAATCGGAAGGCTGCACTTGCAAGCGCGACAGCGGCGCATGCTTCTCAAGGTGATCCACCAGGCGCGGGAGGATGGCGAATTCCACCGCGTCCGAAGCTGCGATAGTGAATTTCACCGCTGCGGTGGTCGGCTCAAAAGCTTCGGTTTGCTCGACGATGCGTGTGATCTCGTCCAGCACCTGCTTGACCGGCGTCGCCAGATCCTCGGCTTTCGACGTGGGCAACATGCCCCCCGCGGTGCGTAACAAAAGCGGATCGCCGAAAACCTGGCGCAAGCGCGCGAGCGACGCGCTCATAGCCGATTGCGATAAGCCCAACCGTGCTGCCGCGCGCGTTACGTTGCGCTCCGATAGGAGGGCATCGAGGGCCACAAGCAGATTCAGATCGATGTTACGGATATCCATAGGCGCGATACCTTACATGAGTCGCATCAGTTTGGAAAATTGATGCGATGCACTATAGTGTTGGGCACGAACTCACCCAGATAGCGTTTAAGGGTTCGGGTTTTAAAGCCCAGTTTTAAATCGATATTTGGCGGTATTTTCAGACTTCAACACCACGGTGCCACGTGCGCCTTGGAACGCAGGTCCAAAGCCATATTATCTGTCTCGTTGATATACATAATCAACTCGATTTGTTGGACTGATATCGAACTGACCTCTATAGTTTGAACCGTAGTCGCATTGATGCTCGGTCGCTCTGGCGATAGAGCACGGTAGGTGATCCGAGGCATAGCCGGAACATCTACCCCCACAGGCTCCTCCTCTCCTGTGGACCCTCGGGGCAGCAATCCCTCCTCCTCCTCGGCTGCCCCGAGGTTCTTTTTTTTCTACATCCAAAAACCCGTCCCGTCCGTATCACTTCACTGCGCTTATTTGTCGCGCGGCGCTCGGTTTAGGTCATTTTTTCGCGTGCTATATTGCAGCGCCATGGGACACCGCCTGTCGAAAATAACAACACGCACGGGAGACGCCGGCGAAACCGGACTGGGCGATGGTTCGCGCCTACCCAAGGATCACCCGCGTATCGCAGCTTTGGGCGACATCGATGAATTGAATTCCGTATTGGGTTTACTGGGCAGCGAAGCAGTTTCGCCCGAGATGGGGCAGGCGCTGCGACGCATTCAAAGCGATCTTTTCGATTTAGGCGGCGAAATTTCGATCCCGGGTCATCGACTGCTGCAAACCCAGCAAATCGAGCGGCTTGAAAAATGGGCCGAGCAATTCAATGCCGATTTACCCCCGCTGAAAGAGTTCATCTTGCCCGGCGGAAGTCGCGTGGCTGCCTTGGCGCATGTCGCACGGAGCGTTTGCCGCCGTGCCGAACGTTCCCTCGTTACCCTCTCTCGCGAGGACGCTGTCGAAGACGCCTCGCGCATCTATTTGAACCGCCTTTCCGATCTGCTCTTCATTTGGGCCCGCGTCTTCAATCGCCAAGCAGGCTTGGCGGATCTTTCCTGGGAACGCCAGCCATGACCCCGGCGCAGAACGAAGAGTTGAGAGCGCTACTCATAGCCTGCGCCAAACGTGACGAAATCGCCTTTGCACGGCTTTACGAACGCAGCGCCGGAAAACTATTCGGCGTCGCGCTCCGTATATTGAAACGGGAAGACTGGGCGGAAGAGGTTTTGCAGGATTGCTACGTGAGCATTTGGAATCATGCGGGCAGCTATAGCGCGGGACTGTCGGCGCCCATGACCTGGATGACCAGCATTGTGCGAAACCGCTGTCTGGACTGGCTGCGGCGTCCGCAAGCGGAAGTGGTGCTGGAAAGCGCGGACCCCGATGGGGATGACCCCTTGGAGAGCATGGCAAGCGACGACCCCGGGCCCTTGGAATTACTGAGTCAAAGCAAGAACGCGCGCGCCATCGCGAATTGCCTTGGGGCGCTGGAAAGCAACCCGCGACAAGCCATCATGCTGGCTTTTTTCGAAGGGCTATCGCATGCGGAGCTGTCAGCGCACATGCGACAGCCGCTGGGCACAGTCAAAACCTGGGTGCGACGCGGCTTGGAACGATTGAAAGGCTGCCTCGGGGCAGCGATCTAAAAGGTACGGGGCCGGATGCAATATCGCAACAAAGCCGAATTGCAGGACAAGCTCGCAGCGGAGTATGTGCTCGGCACGCTGCGCGGCCGCGCGCGCCTGCGATTCCATGCTTGGATGCGTGATGACGCGGCGCTGCGAACGCGCGTTTCGGAGTGGGAAGAGCGCTTGGCGCCCATGCACGAGGCGATCGCGGAAGTAAAACCACCGAAGCGCGTATGGCAGACCATTCAAGCCCGAATCGCGCGCCCCGCGACGACCACCGAAGGCGGGTTCTGGTCGAGTCTGGCCTTCTGGCGCAACTGGGGCCTGCTGGTCAGCGGCTTCGCCGCCGCATTGATCGTTACGATTGCGGCCAAGCCGATGATGTTCAACCTGCAAGACGCGGACGAAATGGCGCGGCAGATGCAGCCTTCTTATGTAGCCGCGCTGCATGCAACCGGTTCCCAAAGCGACGAACTGGTGTTCATGGCCTATGCGGCGCGTCAATCGAATCAGCTATGGGTCAAAAAAGTCGCGCTCAAGGAAGCTCCCGCAGCGCATAGCTACGAGTTGTGGGGCCTCCCCGCCAAGTCGGGCGAAAGCCCCAAATCGCTAGGCATCATTCCCGCCTCCGCCAAGGGCACGATGCAATTGGTGGCGGTGGCGGATAAATCGCTCAGCGAATTTCCGCAGCTGGCAATCAGCGTCGAGCCGGCTGGCGGCTCCAAAACCGGTGTTCCGACCGGCCCCGTAATCGCCAAAGGCAACTGCTTCAAGTTCTGGTAAGCGGGTCGTTTAGAATGTGCGCATGAGCCGTCGCGCACTCACTCGCTACGCTTGGCTATCGGTGGGCGCCGCGATCGTCACCATCGCCTTGAAAACCGCCGCCTGGTGGTTCACCGATTCCGTCGGTCTGTTGTCCGACGCGCTCGAGTCCCTCGTCAATCTGGCCGCCGCACTGTTGACGCTTTGCATGCTCACCCTGGCGGCGCGCCCACCCGACGAACGTCACGCCTACGGCTACAGCAAGGCCGAATATCTTTCGGGCGGCATCGAGGGCGCTTTGATTCTCTTGGCAGCGATACTGATCATGTATGCGGCGACGCTACGCTTTATTTCGCCGCAACCGATCCTAAGAATCGACGTCGGCGTCGTGGTATCGATTCTGGCGTCCATCGTGAATTTCGTCGTTGCGCGCGTTTTGCACCGGGCTGCTGCGACCCATCGTTCGATGGCCCTCGAAGCCGATTCGCGGCATTTAATGACCGATGTATGGACTTCCGCGGGTGTGCTGATCGCAGTCGTGGCTGTTTACTTCACCGGCTGGTGGCGCCTCGATCCGATTATTGCGTTCATTGTCGGCGCACATATTATTTGGACCGGCGTCCAATTGATTGGCAAAGCCGGGCGCGGCTTGCTCGACTATGCAATGCCTCCCGAAGAACGCGCGCTTATCGAAGAAATTCTGCGTAGCTATGAAGCACATGGCGTGCGTTATCACGCGCTAATGACTCGTCAGGCGGCGGGGCATAGCTTCGTCACCGTCCATGTGTTGACTCCAGGCGAATGGACGGTGCAACGCGGGCACGATCTGGTCGAAGAAATCGAAACGCGCATCCGAACGGCTATCCCGCACACGTCGGTGCTGACGCATCTAGAGCCCATCGGCGACCCTGTCTCTTACCAGGACATCGAACCGTTCCGTTGATTTATCCGAGCCCGACTCGCAGACGTCGCACACCCTCGCGAAAACTTTGGGTGTACGTGTTGAACATGGTGGGTTTTTCGGCGATGAGCTGCTTGGCCACCGGGTCGATGGTTTCGTTCACGCCCAAGCCCACCGTCCGTACCTGCTTGGCGGTGAATTTTTGCGCGTCCGGATGTTCGGCTAGAAATTCAGTGTAGGAATCACGAGGAAGCATTTCGTAATCCGCGCGATCGACTTTCCACTCGGACACGAAGCGGAGTCCATGCGCTTGAGCCATCGCCTGCATCCAGCGGCAGGAAGGATTGCAAAGGGTATCGCCTCCGTAACCGCCTCCTACATTGGAGTGCGCGCCGAGGAACCAGCGTTGCTCTACCGGTAGCGAACGGGACTCGCCCGGATCCAGGGTCCACACGCAAGGACTATAGGGCGCGCGCAGCTCGTTCAAAGCCAGCGCTTGATAGGCGCCTCGCACACGGCTGCTCAAGGTCGTGTTATGAAACTGGTAATAGTTTTTGAACCCGGGCAGCGCAATTCCGTTGATCGGAATCCCCAGCGCGCCCACCGTATCCCATACTCCGATGAATTCGATTTCGATTTCATGGGAATATTGCCGGCGAAATTCCTGCGCTTGCGGACTATCCACCAGATTGCAATCCCGGTAGATTTCGTAGGCTTCGCGCGCGCGCGCGATTTCGCTACGATGCAGCACTCCGCTATTGCGGATCATTCCCGCAAGGCTGCGCGCGCTGTATGCGCCTCTGCTGAAGCCGAATAAAAAGAGCTTATCTCCGCTCCGATAGTTCTCGAC
>DATEEW010000281.1:0-2161 GCA_035280965.1 Burkholderiales bacterium | reverse complement strand
TCGATATCCGGATCTCTGACGAGCTGCGCACCGTCTTCAAAAATGCGCACTTTTCCGTCACCGCTCACACGCTTCGCTTTCGCGATGTCTTTGTCTGCTATCGCGGTAATGCGGATTTCGCGCCCGGCGCGACGACTGATTTCTTCGCGGTTCCGCTGCAGCACATTCCAGGTGCCGCCGCCCACTGTGCCAATGCCCAGCAAGCCTACATTCATGGGTTTCATAAAAACTCTCGTGTTCAGTTCGTTGTTGTTTTCGCGATGGGCTTACGGAAGGAGAATGAAGTGATCACCATGCCTTCGCGGAAATAAAACTTGTGCGTCTGCAGTCGATGCGTGCCCGATTCGAGCGACATCATGTCGCAACCTTCGCGTTGTCCCAGCGCGTCGAAATGCGCCATCATCGCCTTGCCGATGCCTTTGGAGCGCCGGTCTTCGTCGATCACCAGATCATCGATGAACAGCCGCTTGCCGTCGAAAGTGGTTTCGTAAATGCGATAGATCGACACGCCAACGACGGTATCTTCATCTTCCACTGCCACGATCATGCGCCCGCCAGTGCTAAAGAGCTTGCGCATATTGTCAGGATAGTTCTCCGGCAGCTTAGGCCGTAATTGACGATGCACCGGTTCGGCCATGGCCAGCATGTGCGGCTCAACCACTTCGCCTTGCTCGTTGGTGATGTCGACGATTCGCATTGGATGAGATCCTTATGCGTGGTGCTTCGTGCGATAGCCGTGCAAAAAGCGCTCGATGCGACCGACGGCCTCGGTGAGATCGTCCATATTGGGCAGGAAGACCACGCGCATATGATCGGGATGCGGCCAGTTGAAACCACTGCCCTGTACCACCAGCACCTTCTCCTCTTCCAGCATTTCCAGAATGAACTGCTGATCGTTCTTGATCGGATACATTTTCAGATCGAAACGTGGGAAGAGATAAAGCGCGGCCTTGGGTTTAACGCAGCTCACACCGGGAATCGATGTCAGCAGGTCGTAAGCCAGATCGCGTTGACGCGTGAGCCGTCCGTTGGGCGCAACCAGATCGTTGATGCTTTGATAGCCGCCCAGCGCGGTTTGAATTGCGAACTGCCCCGGGACATTGGCACACAAGCGCATTGAAGCCAGCAGATTGAGGCCGTCGATGTAATCGCTCGCGTGTTTCTTTTCGCCGGAGATGATCATCCAGCCGGTGCGATAGCCGCATGCGCGATAGTTTTTCGACAGGCCGTTCATGGTGACGCACAGCAGATCTTCGGCCAGCGAGGCGATGGAGGTGTGCTTCGCGCCGTCGTACAACGTCTTGTCGTACACCTCGTCGGCGTAAATGATGAGGTGATGCTCGCGGGCGATTTTGACCAGCTCTTTGAGCATGTCGTCCGGATACACCGCGCCGGTGGGGTTGTTCGGATTGATGACAACGAGCGCCCGCGTTTTTCCTGTGATCTTGGATTTGAGGTCTTTCAGGTCGGGCAACCAGCCCGCGCCTTCGTCGCACAAATAGTGACGCGGCGTACCGCCGGCGAGGCTGACCGCGGCAGTCCACAGCGGGTAATCGGGCGCAGGCAGCAGCACTTCGTCGCCGTTGTCGAGCAGGCCTTGCATGGACATGACGATCAGCTCGGAGACGCCGTTGCCGATGATGATGTCGTCGAGTTGCACGCCGGGGAGTTTTTTCTCCTGGCTGTAATGCATGATCGCCTTGCGCGCGGCGAACAAACCCTTGGAATCCGTGTAGCCCGAAGCCTGCGGCAGATTGACGATGACGTCGTGGCGCACTTCGTCCGGCGCGTCAAAACCGAACGGGGCAAGGTTGCCAATGTTCAGCTTGATGATGCGATGGCCTTCCTCCTCCATCTGCTTGGCGCGGGCCATTACAGGGCCGCGAATGTCATAGAGGACGTTGGCGAGTTTGGCGGATTTGCGGACGGGTTTAGACATGCGTGGGGGCGGCCTGCACGCTGCCTTGGACGGCTGCGCGGATAAAAGGAAGCAATGGTATCGCCCCCGCCCCTTTTCCGCCAATTTACAGGGGCGGGTGGACACCCAAAAATGGGCGTTTTGCCTATGGGAGGACGTATAATCGCGGCTCGAAAAAGAGCCTGCCTTTGAAACTCCATATCGCCCAGACCGCCGCCAATCTCGTCACCAGCTATGGCGAAG
>DATEEW010000280.1:0-11522 GCA_035280965.1 Burkholderiales bacterium | reverse complement strand
ACGGTCGGCGAATTCCACAGCCTCGTCGGAGGCATAAGGAACGCGCAGCATGTGCAGGCAATCCTGGAAGCCCATGATGCCCATGCCCACTGGGCGGTGCTTCAGGTTGGAATTGCGCGCCTTGGCCACCGCGTAATAATTTATGTCGATAACGTTATCGAGCATGCGCATGGCGGTGGAAACGGTGCGCTGCAGTTTCTCCTGATCCAGCTTGCTGCCCTTGAGGTGCTCCACCAGGTTGACCGAACCCAGATTGCACACCGCAATTTCGCTGTCGTTAGTATTCAGCGTGATTTCCGTGCACAGATTGGAACTGTGGACCACGCCCACATGTTGCTGGGGCGAGCGGATGTTGCAGGGATCTTTGAACGTGATCCAGGGATGACCCGTCTCGAAAAGCATCGACAACATCTTGCGCCAGATGGTCAAGGCCGGGACTTTCTTGAACAGCTTCAGATCTCCGCGCGCCGCTTTGTCTTCGTAGCCCAGATAAGCTTTTTCGAATTCCCGGCCGAATTTTTCATGCAAGTCGGGCACGTCACACGGCGAAAAAAGCGTCCATTCCGTCCCTTCCATGACGCGCTTCATGAACAGGTCGGGAATCCAGTTCGCTGTGTTCATGTCGTGCGTGCGACGCCGGTCATCGCCCGTGTTTTTGCGCAGTTCCAGAAACTCCTCGATATCGAGGTGCCAAGTCTCCAGATAAGAACAAACTGCGCCCTTGCGCTTGCCACCCTGGTTCACCGCGACGGCGGTGTCATTCACCACCTTGAGGAATGGCACAACGCCTTGCGACTTGCCGTTGGTTCCTTTGATATGGCTACCGAGTGCCCGCACCGGCGTCCAGTCATTGCCTAACCCGCCCGCATATTTAGCCAGCAGCGCGTTTTCTTTAATAGCTTCGTAGATGCCGTCCAGGTTGTCGGATACGGTAGTCAGATAGCAGCTGGACAACTGCGAGCGGCGCGTACCGGAATTGAATAGCGTCGGGGTGGAACTCATGAACTGGAACGTGGACAGCACGTTATAGAACTCGATAGCGCGCGCCTCGGCGTCGATTTCGTTCAGTGCCAGCCCCATGGCGACACGCATAAAGAAGGCTTGTGGCAACTCGATGCGCTGGTCCTCGATATGCAGAAAATAGCGGTCGTACAGGGTTTGCAGGCCCAGGTAACCGAATTTCAGATCGCGCGAAGCGTCGATCGCGGCACCCAGCCTGGCCAGATCCATGCGGCCGAGCTTCTCGTCCAAGAGTTCGGCTTCAATCCCCTGTTTAATGAACGTAGGAAAATACTCGGCATAACGGGTTTGCATATCGGCCTGCAGCACTTCTTCGCCCAGCACTTCGCGGCGAATCGTATTCAGCAGTAAGCGGGCAGTGACATAGGAATATCCTGGATCTTTTTCTATCAGCGCACGTGCGGACAAAATTGCCGACTTGCGGATTTCTTCCGCCGGTACCCCGTCATACAGGTTCTTCAGCGTCTCTTGCAGAATAATTTTGCCGTCGACAGCCTCGCCCAGCCCCGCGCATGCGGAGTCGATTAGCGCTTCGAGTTTGGCCATATCTAAAGGCTGACGAACACCCTTCTCGAGGACGTGCAGCGCCGGTGCGGCGGCTTTTTTCTGTGCTGATTCCTGGGCGCGCGCTTGAGCGCGCTTTTCTCGGTACAACACATAAGCCCGCGCCACGTCGTGCTCGCCGGAGCGCATAAGCGCCAATTCCACCTGGTCCTGAATGTCTTCAATATGCACCGTGCCGCCAGCCGGCTGACGACGCATTAGCGTGTTCACCACCATATCGGTAAGTTGTGCGGTCAGTTCACGCACCCGCGCGGAAGCAGCACCTTGACCGCCATTGATGGCGAGAAATGCCTTGGTCATCGCGACCGAGATCTTGGCCGGCTCAAAACCGACAACGGCGCCGTTACGGCGAATCACTTTGTATTGAGCAAGCGCGGATTGCGCCGAATTAACCGCAGACTCTTCAGGAATGCCGGTGGTGATTGGGGGATGGGACGAAAAAACTTCACCGGCAAGCTGCATAGCTGTCTCCTGTATGTTGGGTTGCCTGGGCTGGGAGCCCTAGCGGTTCGCGCGCCTCCTCAAGCACATGAACCACTATATATAGTGTGTGGTGTAGCGTTCGGAACTAATTCTAGTGCGTGGATTTTCGGGTTGCAAGAATTTTCTTGATTTCGCGCAAGAGTTTTTGTAAACGAGCGGGGGCAGCGACGCGACAGCGGCGCGCCAAAATATATTTTTCTTGCGGATTTGGATTAGTTGGACAGCAGTTCGCGGAAGTGGCGCCAGTCGAAGGCGGCGCCCGGATCCGTTTTTCGGCCCGGTGCAATATCGGAATGACCGACGATGTCGCGAATGGAATAGCGGCGCCGCAATGCCTCGGTCAAATCGGCCAGACTCTTATATTGCGCCTCTTCGTAAGGCAACTCGTCGGTGCCTTCGAGTTCGATGCCAATGGAAAAATCGTTGCAGCGCTCACGGCCGCACCAGTTGGATGCGCCGGCGTGCCAGGCGCGTTGAGAACAAGGAACGAATTGGATGACCGCGCCAGTACGTCGAATGAAAAAATGCGCGGATACATGCATATCGCGTAGTTGCGCGTAATAGGGATGGGCATCGTGGTCGAGCGCGTTGGTGAATAACTGAACGACGCCCGGACCGCCGAATTCGCCCGGCGGCAAGCTGATGTTGTGAATAACGAGTAAGTCGATGTCCGCGCCAATCGGCCGCTCATCGAAGTTAGGGGATGCGATTAAGTCCCCGCCCCGCAATACGCCGGCCTCGTCGAGTTCCATAGAGGCTATCTCGCCACTCTGCATGGCAGCGACCAAGGCAATTTGCTGTCACGGCAAGGCGCCGCTGGAGGGCGGAGCAGGGACCCTCGTTTAACGAGGGATGCGACCCCGAAGGCGGCAATGCAGCGCCTGCGGCTAAGCGCCAGACTCGCGGACGTTCGCATCCCGCAAGCGGGAGCCCTGCTCACTGCTCGCAGGCGCGCCGACGACGACATTTGGTTATTCCAAATTAGGGGGAGGCAACACCGCCAGGGCGGTAAATCGCCCGGTCCCTCCGGGTTGCCGCTCAAAAGCGGCGTCTGCGTTGTTGCGGACCCTTGCAATAGATGGCTATTGCTGCGGCCTTGCGGCCTAGCATCCATCCGTTTTGAGCGAGCAACGCGGTCCATGGAGAGTGGCGAGATAGGCTCTAGTGGATGCCCAGCCGTTCCATGCGATATCGCAGGGCCCGGAAGGTAATACCGAGCAATTTGGCCGCTGCGGTACGATTAAAGCGGGTTTGATCCAGCGCTTCCAGGATGGCATCGCGCTCGATGCGGTCGAGATAATCCTGCAAAGGCCATTTCGCATTGCTGGTCGCGCCAGTAGAGGATTCTTGTACGACTTTCGGCGGTTGTAACTGCAAGTCTTCAGCTTCGACTTGCTCAGAAGCAGATAAGGCCGTCGCCCGCTCCAGGATATTTTCCAGTTCGCGAATATTCCCGGGAAAATCGTAGGCCACCAGCGCCTTTTGCGCCTCCTCCGACAATCGAGGCGTCGGCCCGCCGCTGGCAATTCTTTGCAAAATCGCTGCGGCGAGGAGTGGAACGTCCTCACGAGATTCGCGCAATGAGGGCATCCGCAGTTCAATAACGTTCAAGCGGTAGTACAAATCCTGCCTAAACTTCCCCGCCTCCACCAAGGCGGCGAGATTCTGGTGTGTGGCGCATATGATGCGCACATCGACGCCATCCTCGCTTGTCGCTCCAACTTTACGGACCCGTTTTTCCTGAATGGCACGCAGCAGCTTGACCTGCATCGGAAGTGGCAAATCAGCCACTTCGTCCAAAAACAAAGTCCCGCCGTTGGCGACTTGAAAAAAACCTTCGTGGTCCGATTCGGCTCCCGTAAAGGCCCCCTTGCGATAACCGAAGAACTCGCTTTCCATCAAGTTTTCCGGGATCGCACCGCAATTCACCGGCACAAAGGACTTGTCCCGCCGCGCGCCGTTTTCATGAATCAGACGCGCCGCCAGTTCTTTGCCGCTACCCGACTCACCAGTCAAGTAGACCGGTGCCTGGCTGCGCGCGAGCTTCTCGATCATTTCGCGCACATGCTGAATCGGCGGACTTTGACCTAGCATTTGCGCGCCCGAGGTCGATTCCGGCGCTGCTTTGGAAGGCAGGCTGAGCGCTGATTTGACCAGCGTGCGCAGCTGTTCCAGTGAAAGAGGTTTGCTAACGTAATCGAAAGCGCCCGCCTTCAGCGCTGCAACCGCGTTTTCCGTACTGCCATGCGCAGTAATGACGGCTACGGGCAAATCGGTCACTTGAGTGCCGATGTAGCGCACGAGATCCAAGCCTTCACCATCGGGCAGGCGCATATCGGTCAAACACAGGGCGAAGCGTTCGGCCTTCAGGAGTTTCATCGCTTCCGCGACGGAACCGGCCGTGTGAACACCCAAACCCATTCGCAATAGCGTGAGTTCGAGCAATTCGCGGATATCGGCTTCGTCATCGACGACGAGGACATTGGTCGCGGCGCCCGAGCGCCGATCGCTACGACTATTCATACCGGAACGTTCTGCCATGAAATGCGGAAGTCTGCGCCTTGTCCGCCCGTAACGTAATCCAGGCTCGCATCGTTGGCGCTGCATAGTTCACGCGCAATATACAAACCAAGGCCCGTGCCGACGCTGAAAGTAGTGAAAAAAGGCTCGAACAGGTGGGATTGCAGATGCGCAGGCACGCCTTCTCCGTCATCCGTCACATGCAATTCTAGCCGATGCTCATTACGTAGCAGCGTGAGCCGCACGCTGCCAGGTTGCTGATAGGAATGGCGCCATGCATTGCGGACCAGATTCCACAGCACCTGGTTCAGGTGGACGCGATCGAAACTCACCGTCGCATCGCATTCAAATTGCAAGACTATTCCGTCGAAAGAAATGCCTTCGTTCTCCGCAATCTCTCGCACACAGTGGGCCAAAAAGCCACGCAACTCCAACGGTTCGCGCTGCGTCCGGTCGCGCCGATTGAGTTCCAGGATGTCCGTCACCATCCGGTCGAGGCGACCTGCATTGTCGCGGATGATGCGCGTCAATCGTGAGCGCGCGGGCGCACGATTCTCCTCCTCCATCAAATCGGCCGCATGAACAATTGCCGAGAGGGGATTGCGGATTTCATGCGCGACATTGGCGGTAAGCCGCCCTAAAGCGGCGAGCTTTACTTGACGAGCGCGGCCTTCGATTTCGGATTCGTCTTCCAGATAAATGACCGTCAATCCACCGCTCACACCGGCCTGCACAAAACGCGCTTGAATTTTTCGGCCTTTAATAGTGAAGGTGACTCGGGCATCGACTTCCCCTGCACGCCATTTTCGCAAGGCGTGCGCCAACTCGGTGGAATATCGCCCAAGATAATTGCCCGGCAATTCCGACGCAGCCATCAATACACCGGCTTGCGGGTTGTGCTGCACGATTGCGCAATCGGCATCGACCACCAACACGCCATCCTGCAAATCTCGGATGACCAGTTCGTTCACTTTCACCTGTTTGGCCAACGCCTCGCCCCGCTCCCTGGCAATGAGCTCGTTGGCGATGACTCGCTGCGCCAGTTGGTTGCCGATAATGGCGGTGGCGAAAAAACCGATCGACAAGAGGCCGGGTTGCAAAAAGCTTTGCGTCGAGTGTTCGTACAGCAGCACCCAAGCGAATTGCTCCAATAGCACCGCGATCGATGCTAGCGCTGTAAATGCAAGAATCAGCCGCCCGTAACTGACCAGTGCCGCTGCCGCGAGGGAAATCAACAGCATCAGTTCCACGCCGCTCCGATATCCTCCGCTCGCATGCGATAAGAGGACGATCGCCGAAATATCCACCACCACATGCGAAATGAGCTGTAAATCGAAATATCGCTTGAGCCTGTGCAACGGATACTGAAAAAGTAGCGCGCACGACAGATAGATCAAGCTGACGACAAAAAAGAGCTGCGGGCGGTTTTCGCCGAAGCGCAGGAAATCTGCCCAACTGCTCGCCGAAATTAAAAATAGCGCTGATAGCGCCAGCCGATAGACATTGAAGTATCGCAGCGAGACCCACAGTGTCTGCGGTACGCGGTCCCGCAGGTTCTGGGGCGCAGCAAGAGCGCGCACATTAGCGGAGACGACATTCACTTCTGTACGCCGCGTTGATGTTCCACCGAACAATAGTGGCGACCTTGCGCGTGGATCGCCTCGGATTCCGGCAAATAAAGCCCGCAGTGATCGCAATGGACCATTTTTTCGGCCACTTTGCGGGGAGCTTGAGGCGGCGGACGTCGACGCAAGACTCTGATCGCCAAATAAACGATCAGCGCGAGCAATACAAAAAAGAGGAACCTACCCATAAAAAGAATCGCCGCCTGAGATGGCGGCGATTATACGAGGCGAAACCGGGCCGCGCGCAAAAGGCGCGCGATTTACACCAAAAGCAGATTGCGTCTGAATTGGCTAGGCGTGCAACCCAAGTGCTGAACGAAAAAGCGCGTGAAATGGGCCGGTGCGCTGAAACCCAGTTCATCGGACAATTGCGACAGCATGACATTGGGCGAACTCAAGGCGCGCAACGCATAGGCCACTCGCTCTTCGTCGATCACATGCTGCGGCGAGACGCCGATGCAGCGCTTGAACTGACGGAAAAAATGGGATCGCGACATACCGGAACCAGCGGCCAGGCTTTCGATTTTGACACCGGGGATTGCGGAACGACGCAAGTGATCGAAGGCGCGTCGCACACGAAAATCGATGGAAGCACCGAAAGCCGTGAGTGGCTTATCCGTAACGTTTCTGCCGCATGCGCCCATCACCCCGTCGATCAACTGAACCACTTTTTCTTGAATCAGCGCCGCCTGTTGCACCGGCTGGCTGAACATCAGCTGACGGAGGTCCTCTAGCTGTCCCACAATATCCGGATCAATCTCAGACTGCCGACAACGAAAATGACTGCCGCCTTCACCAACTAGGCCATCGTCGTCCTGATGCCCATGTAGCCACCGGGGATCGATCAATAACACAGCAATATTGCAGGGTTCCTGCAGCCCCGCGCGTGAATGCGGTCGCCAAGGATCCAGCAGCAACATTTCGCCCGAATTTAAGGTGCATGTCTCATCGTCGATTTGAACAACGAGCGTCGGCCCTCCCAAATGAAAAAGCACGCTTAATTCTTTGTGCGTGTGCGTGTTGACTGCTCTTGCCGATGAACGCGCGGAAAATCGGCCAAAAGCGCCCATCACGGTCGAAATGCGATCGCCTGCCATTGCTACCACCTCCCTAAGTCGGCCCCCTTAGCCGAATACTTTTAGGCTATGCTTGAACTCAAGCACTGTCAACGGTTAACCGTATGCGACTAATGGCTTAAGCGGCCTATAACTTTCGATGTAGAATCAATACAGTTTTCTTCGCCTTTTATGACATGACACAAAAAACCGAAACAATTTCACGCACTGCAACATTGGCCGAGCAGGTCGCTCAACGCATTGCCCAAGGCATTTTCAAGGCGCATTTTGCGGAAGGCGAAAGACTCGTCGAGGCCAAACTTGCGGAAAGATACGGCGTCAGTCGCGGCCCCGTACGCGAGGCCCTACAACTGCTTTCGCACCAGGGGATGGTCGAAATTCGCGAAGGTAAAGGCGCGTATGTACGCAGCGTGACGGCGGAGGAATTGGAGAAAATGATCGTGCTGCGCGGCACCCTGGAAGGGCTGGCGGCGCGAATCGTTGCCGCTAGTGGCAACGAAGAACAGCTCGACAAATTGGAGCGCATTTCAAAAGAAATGCGTGACGCGCAAACACAAGGCGATGTCAGCACATTCCGCAAATTGCGCGCACGTTTTCACGAAACGCTTTGCGAATTCGCCGGCTACCCCATGACCAGTTCGTGGTGGCAATCGATGCATAATCTCGCGCGCATTTTCCACGGCCAATGGGCCCTAGATGCCAGCGACACCGAAAACCCGCAAGAGCAAGTTGATGTAAGCGTGTTACGCGAGCGCAATCCGGATGTTGCCGAACGCCATGTACGCGCCTTTATTCTAAGAGAAGGCTACAAACGACTGGGACGCGAGATTCCCGCTGCGTTGAAAGATTACGTCGAATAGCACTGATCGCTGCGAACTGCACATTGGAGGCTAGAGGAACGGAAACGCGAAAACGGCAAGTGCTTTCGCGATATTCGTATTGAAACCATTCGAACGCGTTGTTTCCAAAAAACAGGCGTTGCGAAGGGTGGTCGGGGTGAGAGGATTCGAACCTCCGACTCCTGCGTCCCGAACGCAGTACTCTACCAGGCTGAGCTACACCCCGACTTGGGATAAACCGTAGCGTTTATGTTTCGTCGCCGGAGCGAATTTGCGGTTCAGTGGCTACGATCAACCGCAAAGGCCGCCAAGTCTAACAAAGATTGCTTGTAGTTTGAATGCGGGAGCGCATCCAGACCCGCGCATGCCGCTGCGGCTTCACGCTGTGCTTGCTCACGCGCGAAACGAAGCGCACCCGTTTGCTGAATGGCGGAGAACACTTCTTCGAAGCCTTCTCGCCCCCCTTGCTCGATAGCGCGGCGAACTGCCGCGCCCTGCGTGGCGTTTCCGTGCTTCATCACATAAATGAGCGGCAGCGTGGGTTTCCCCTCATTCAGATCGTCGCCTAAGTTCTTGCCCATTTCACGTGTATCGCCCGAGTAATCCAGGACGTCATCGATTAATTGAAAGGCGGTTCCCAGATGCATGCCGTAGGCTGCGAGACCTTGTTCAATTTGAAGTGAAGCGCCAGAAAGAATTGCGCCGAGCCGCGCAGACGCTTCGAATAGCTTCGCCGTTTTGCGGCGAATTACTTCCAAATAATCGGCTTCGCTCACGTCGGCGTTATGCACATTTAGAAGCTGCAACACTTCGCCTTCCGCGATGGTATTAGTCGCCTCCGCGAGGACCTCCATTACCCTCATGTTCGCTACGTTGACCATCATCTGGAACGCGCGCGAATAAAGAAAATCGCCCACCAAGACGCTGGCTGCGTTGCCGAAGGCGGCGTTCGCCGTTTCGCGACCCCGGCGCAGCGACGATTCGTCGACTACGTCGTCGTGCAGCAGTGTGGCGGTGTGAATGAATTCGACCACCGCGGCCAGTTCCATGCGCGCCGCGCCCGTATAGCCGCAGGCGCCCGCCGTCAGCAGCAACAATACCGGCCGCAAGCGCTTGCCACCGCTGGCAATAATGTATTCGGCAACCTGCCTGATGAGTACGACATCGGACGCAAGTCGTTGGCGAATAAGGCCATCTACCGCCTGCATATCAGCAGCGATGAGAGCACGAATCGGATCGATGGAGGCGGTCAAGCTAGGAAAAATAGAGGAAATAGTGCGCCGCGAAGAATAGCATGTTCCCTTTGACTCGCCTAAGCGTCCACCAATATAATGCCGGGTTTTCAGCGGAATTCGTTGCGGAGCGCAATATGTACGCGGTCATTAAAACCGGCGGGAAGCAGTATCGAGTGGCGGCCGGTGACAAGGTCAGGGTCGAGAAAATCATAGCCGATATCGGTGCAGAGGTCGTACTCGACCAGGTTCTCGCCGTTGGCGCGGGCGCCGACGTCAAGTTCGGCGCCCCCTTGATAGCTGGCGCATCGGTGAAAGCCACTGTCGTCTCGCAAGGGCTGGGCGACAAAGTGAAGATTTTCAAAATGCGCCGTCGCAAGCACTACAAGAAATCTCAAGGCCATCGTCAGGCCTATACCGAGCTGCAAATCACCGGTATCGCCGGTTAAGCAGCCTTAAGGAGCATCGGATATGGCACATAAGAAAGCAGGCGGCAGTTCGCGTAACGGCCGCGATTCGGAATCCAAACGCCTGGGCGTCAAGCGCTACGGTGGTCAGCTCGTCTCTGCCGGCAGCATTATCGTGCGCCAGCGGGGCACCCGCGTTCATCCCGGCGAAAACGTCGGCATGGGCAAAGACCACACCTTGTTCGCCAAAGTGGAAGGCACCGTGCTGTTCGCACAAAAGGGCGCCACCCAGCGACATGTCGTGAGCATCGTTCCCGTCTGAGGCTGTACAAGCCCAGCCAAAGCCCTATCGTCCGATAGGGCTTTTTTGTTTTAGGAATCCACTCATTAAGTGCTTAGTATGGTCGCAAGCGCGCGCAGTTGTACAAGCGTAGGCAAAATTCAACAACGCCTCACGCATGAAAACTGGCATTAACACTAAACAATACAGCTTAAGCGGAGCCTTTCGGCGCCTCTATGAAATTCATTGACGAAGCGAAAATCGAAGTCCATGCAGGCAAAGGCGGCAACGGCGCGGTGAGTTTTCGCCGTGAGAAGTATGTGCCCAAGGGTGGCCCTGACGGCGGGGACGGAGGGCGCGGCGGTAGTGTATTCGCCGTCGCAGATCGCAATATCAATACGCTCATCGACTATCGTTTCGCTCGCATCCACCGAGCGCATAACGGCGAAGGTGGTCGCGGCTCGCAATGCAATGGCAAGGGCGCGGACGATATTTATTTGCGCATGCCCGTCGGCACCGTGGTCAAGGATCTGACCACCGACGAAGTCATCGCTGACTTGGCCGAGCACGAGCAAGTCGCGTTATTGGCGCAAGGCGGCAAAGGCGGCCTCGGCAATGAGAACTTCAAGTCGAGTACGAATCGCGCACCGCGCCAATCGACACCCGGGGAGCCTGGGGAAAGCCGTGAGTTGTATTTGGAGTTGAAGGTCCTTGCGGACGTCGGCCTGCTCGGCATGCCGAACGCTGGCAAATCCACCTTTATCCGTAGCGTTTCCAGCGCCAAACCCAAAGTCGCCGACTATCCGTTCACCACCTTGCAACCCAATCTTGGCGTGGTTCGGGTAAGCACGGATCGTAGTTTCGTCATCGCCGATATCCCCGGTTTAATCGAAGGCGCGGCAGAAGGCGCGGGGTTGGGCCATCAATTTTTACGGCATCTGGCACGGACGAAGCTTTTGCTGCACCTAGTCGATATCGCACCTCTGAATCCAGAGACAGATCCGGTCCGCGAAGCCCAAGCCATCGTGGCAGAGTTGCGCAAATACAATGAAGATTTATATTCCAAGCCACGTTGGCTGGTTTTGAACAAAACCGACATGCTGGCTAACGAGGAGCGGGAAGAAAAAATCGCCGACTTCCTGCAACGTTTCGATTGGCATGGTCCCCACTTCGCCATTTCGGCATTGACCGGCGCGGGTTGTCGCGAATTGAGTTTCGCGATCATGGACCATATGGAGCAGACTCGATGAGGCCGCAGGAAGCGCAACTCGCCGCCAGTTTTCGACACAGCACACGCCTAGTCATCAAAGTGGGCAGCTCCCTCGTGACCAACGAGGGTGCCGGCCTCGATCTGGCCGCAATCGCGCGCTGGGCGCAACAGATCGCGCAGCTGCGCGCCGCTGGGAAGGAAGTGGTCCTTGTGTCGAGCGGTGCCATCGCAGAAGGAATGAAGCGTTTGGGATGGAGCAAACGCCC
>DATEEW010000279.1:0-4001 GCA_035280965.1 Burkholderiales bacterium | reverse complement strand
CCATCCAACGAAGTGCATTTGGTCAATCCCGTCACGGCATGTTTAGTCGCGGTATACGGTGAGGAGGTCGGTCGAGGCACTTGGGCGGATATGGATCCGTTGTTGATGATGCGGCCGCCGCGCGGTTGTTGTTCCTTCATGATTCTGAACGCGGCCTGCGTACATAAAAAGACGCCCGTCAGATTGATATCGACGACTTTCTGCCATTGATCGAAGGGCACTTCCTCAATGGAGGCGGCGAAGGCGCTGACGCCCGCATTGTTGAACAGCAAATCCAGGCGGCCGAACACGGCTTGCGCCCGACCGAACATCGTTGCGACGGATTCCGGATCGGACACGTCGCCTGACAATACGAGCGCGCGGCTCTGGGCTTCGCCGGCTTCCGCCTTTGTGGCTTCGAGCATTTCGGCGCGGCGACCGATCAGGCCCACGCGATATCCATCTTTCAACAAGGCAAGGGCCACGGCTTTACCTATGCCGGAACCCGCGCCGGTGACTATTGCAGCGCGCAAATGAGGCGTCATAGCGATATCAATCGGAAGGTGTGACGGAGAAATGTTCGAGGTCGATTTTAGGCGCGCGATCCATTCGATGCATCAAAAACACGAGCGCGACGGTGGCCGACAACATCAATAAGGGGCCGAACAGCCAGAACACCAACGGCACCGAATAATAGTAAGCGCGCATACCGATGGTGTGAAAGCGCCCCGCGCGATTGAGGTGGAAGCTCACGTATTTGGGCGTAATGGCGCGATTCTGCTTCGCCTCGGGCACATTGATCATGTAGCCCACATGAATGAACATGCGGATCGCCATCGTAAAAGCGAAGAAAGCGACAAAGAAATCCATCAGCAACAGAACGAGTTTGGCGACGAAAAACTCGGTTTGAATCGAGCCGGACAAATTCAACGCATGCCAGGTATTTGCCAAATTCGCGCCCTGAGCGGAAAGCGTGAGCGTTCCGATAATGAGCAAAACTGCGGTAGAGGCGAGAAAGGTCGGGCCCATGATCGAATTGCGCAGCGTCTGCACTGCGAGCACGTCCCTGCTGGAATTGCTCATCACCATTTCCACCCAGGCCGCGCGCGCCACTGCATTGACGGCTTGCACAGTGTAAAGCGGATCGCGTTTAAGTCGCTGAAGCAGGAAAGCGCGATAGAGCGCGATCATCCCAAGCGCCAATACGGCGGCGACATAGTCGTTGCCCAGCCACTGCAGAATCGATTGACCCACTGAACCTCCCTACGGCATATCAGGGAGAGCATGCCGCCTGTCCGGGCGGCGGTCAATGCATGTGGCCGTGCGCGTCCTGTTCCTCGAGCACTTCGCCGCGTAGTTCCGCGCGCGCTCGACGTATGACACTCACGCTTGCGGTCAGCGCAAGCGTCGCCATGATCGCCGCAACGATGTAGTCCGGCCAGCCGGTCTGCGTTCCAAATACCCCGAGCGCGGCCGCGATAACAGCGAGATTGCCGATGGCGTCGTTGCGCGTGCACAGCCAGACCGATCGCATATTCGCGTCACCGCTACGGAAACGATAGAGCAGCACCGCGACACCGAAGTTGGCGAAGAACGCGAGCGTGCCGATTGCGCCCATGGTCATTGCCTCCGGCACGACTTGCGAGAAAAGGTTATATAACGCGTAAGCGATGACCGACGCGCCGTAAACGGCCATCGATATGCCTTTGATGAGCGCCGCTCTCGCACGCCACGCAAGACCAAAAGGCAATACCCACAAGCTGATGGCGTAGTTCGTCGCGTCGCCGAAAAAGTCCGCCGCATCCGCCAGCAGTGAGGTGGAATCAGAAGCGATCCCGCCGCCAATTTCCACGAGAAACATGCCAAGGTTAACAACAAGTGCGATCCACAGAACTCGCTTAAAACGCCGGTCCTGCGTAGGCGGCGGCGCGCAACACTGTTCGCTCATGCGCATTCCCCGCATTGCGCGAGTTCGTCCAGGATCGGGCAATCCGGACGGTCGTCACCATGGCAATGTTCCGCCAGGTGCCGCAAGGCGTCGCGCATGCTTTGCAATTCCGCAATTTTCTTTTCCAATTCGCTGACATGTTGCAGCGCCAATCGCTTCACCTCACCGCTGGCGCGTCGACGATTTCGCCACAGCGCAAGCAACTTGCCGATTTCCTCGATGGAAAAACCGAGTGCCCGCGCGCGCCGGATAAACAACAGGCTATGCACGTCGTTCTCGCTATACAAGCGGTAATTGCCTTCGCTACGCGCCGCGCGAGGCGCCAAGCCGATCGATTCGTAATAGCGAATCATTTTGACCGACACATCAGCGCGTCTCGCAGCCTCGCCAATACTGAACAAGCGCTCTTTCATTTCGACTCCTGCGTAGCGCCCGCTCGCCAGCGTCGCAACAGCAACGCGTTGGTGACGACGCTCAAACTGGAAAAGGCCATCGCGCCGCCGGCCACGATTGGATTCAACCAACCGAAAGCGGCGAGCGGAATACCGATCAAATTGTAAATAAAGGCCCAAAACAAATTCTGGCGGATCTTGCGATACGTTCGTTCTGAAATATCGATTGCATCGAGCACCAAACGCGGATCGCCACGCATCAGCGTCATGCCTGCGGCATGCATGGCCGCATCGGCTCCCGAGCCCATAGCGATACCCACATCTGCGGCCGCCAACGCCGGTGCGTCATTCACTCCATCTCCCACCATCGCCACATATCCGCGCTCGCGTTGCAGCGTGCGCACGGTATCCGCTTTGGCGCCGGGCAACACATCGGCAATCACTTCTTCGATTCCGGCTTGCGCGGCGATTGCGCGCGCATTGATTTCATTGTCGCCACTGATCATCACCGTACGAACACTGCGTGCTTTGAGCGCACGAATTGTTTCCCCTACATGCGCTTTCAATTCGTCGCGAAACGCGAGCAAAGCCAGGATTTTCAGCTGCGGATTCGTCTGGGCCAGCCACGAAACCGTATAACCTTCTTCCCGCATCGCTTGCGCGCGCGTCGACAAGGAACCCGGGATCGCTACAGCCAATTCATCCATCCAACGTTGACTGCCCAAAGCGAAACTTCGTTCACTCTCTGCATCTGTAATCGTTGCGTGCAAACCACGCCCTGGATGAGTGTTGATATCGCGCGCACGAGGAATTGCGATGCCCGCTTCTTGGGCTGCGCGCATAACCGCCTTGGCCAGCGGGTGTTCACTGACCGCCTGCAATCCGGCCGCCCAGCTCAAGGCGCGGTTACGGTCTTCATCGTCGTTCACGATGAATGCGCTGAGTTGAGGTTCGCCGCGCGTGAGCGTGCCGGTTTTATCGAAAGCGATCGTATGCAAACGATGCGCTTTTTCCAGCGCCTCGGCATCTTGAATCAGGATACCTTGACGAGCCGCCACACCTGTTCCGGCCATGATCGCTGTCGGTGTCGCAAGACCCAGCGCACACGGGCAAGCGATGACAAGCACCGCGACGGCATTCAATAAAGCCTGCTCCCAGTTGCCGTTGTAGAACCCCCAGGCGATGAACGCGAATGCGGCGATAAGCAGCACGATGGGAACAAAAACCGCCGAAACGCGATCAACCAGTTTCTGAATCGGCGCCTTCTTGGCCTGCGCGTCCTCGACCAGACGCACGATATGCGCGAGAACAGTTTCAGCACCGATAGCCGTCGTGCGCAAAACCAGGACGCCTTCGCCGTTGAGCGAGCCGCCGATAACCGTCGCGTTCGGCGCCTTGGGGACGGGCATGCTTTCGCCGGTCAACAACGCTTCGTTCACATGGCTTTGCCCTTCCAACACCATGCCGTCGACCGGAATCCGCTCGCCTGCGCGTACAACCACTACATCGCCTACGCGCACCGAATCAAGCGGCACCTCGCGCTCGTCGTCACCAAATCGCACACGAGCCGTTTCCGGACGCAGCGCATTCAAGGCCCGAATCGCTGCCGTGGTTTGAAATTTCGCCCGCGCTTCCAGCCATTTTCCAAGCAAGACCAGCGCGATGACGACTGCGGCGCTTTC
>DATEEW010000278.1:0-3371 GCA_035280965.1 Burkholderiales bacterium | reverse complement strand
AGAGCACGGTACGGCACGATGCCAGCCTGAGTTATGAGTTCGTCCATGCGCGGCGCGGTATACCTGGGCCGCCGCCGCTATTAGTCATGCTGCACGGTTTCGGCTCCAACGAGGGCGACTTGCTTGGCCTGGTGCCTTATTTGGACGACCGCCTGCATATCACAAGCGTGCGAGGACCCTTGCGCGTCGAGGCCGGTGCTTATGGTTGGTATCGCGTATCCCACACGGCCGGCGGTCCAATCGTGCACGAAGGCGAGGAGCATGAAAGCCGCAAGCGGATCGCTCGCTTTATCGACGAAATGGTCGAAACGCATGCCATCGATCCGCTGCAGGTATACGTTCTGGGGTTCAGTCAGGGGGCGAGCATGGCATTGTCGTTGGCGCTCACCATCCCGGAAAAATTAAGGGGGACGGTCGCCTTGGGCGGTCGCGTGCTGCGTGAAGTGACCGGCACCATGGCGGAGGCGGAAACCATTGCCGGTGTGCCGGTATTCATGGCGCATGGGCTGCACGACGACGTCGTGCCGATCGGCCGCGCGCGCTCGAGCAGGGAATTCTTGGCCGGGCTGGAAACGGATCTGACTTATCGAGAATATCCGACTGCGCATCAAATCTCACCCGACATGCTGACGCATGCGAATGAGTGGCTGAGCGAACGGCTGAATCGAGCGAAGTAAACGCGCGGGCCGGAAGCCCGCCGCGCTCTTAAACAGTGGATGCGTTTTGCTCGTTGACGATAGCGCCTACGACCCGATCGATCAGTGCGCCGGCTTCTTCGACAATGCGCACACTTCCCGCCTTCAGTTGTTCCGCTAACGAGGAAGGGCTGAATTGTTTGGCGCCGCCCGCAAGGGAGGTAAACAGGAAGATTGTGTTCTTGGGGCTGATCCATGTGAGCTTCGCCCGCGTTACTTTGTCACCTTCCACGAACTCCACTAGGGCGCCGCGTTCTAGCGATTTGACCGAGTGCTGATATAGATCGCCCGCGTCAAAGGTGCCGGAGGCCGACGCTTGCGCAACAACGGGTTCCGGTTCGGGCTCCGGCTCAGGTTCGGGTACCGCGACCCCTAATTCTTTAGCCGGCGTTTCGCTCGAACGCGACAAAGCCTTGGCCGTATTGATCGCAGAGGTGTGCGTCTGCATCAATTGCGTGAAAAACGAATGCCGCGCATCTGCGGACATTTCAATCGCGTTCATGCCGCGCAGAAGACTGCGCATCAGACCGGGCAACATGGCAGCGAGTTTTTGAACTTCCGCCGTTTTGAGCGACGAGACGCTCCAAGCCAAAGCATCGACCACGGTAAGCCGCTCATCCCAGGAATCGGCACCCTGTCTATCGTTGACGCGTGCCTCGACGAGCGTATGTGACCACCACTGATACAGAAATTCGCGCACGAAACTCTGGGTTTTTCGATTCAGGCGTTTGCGGATTTCAATCAATGCTTCGGCATGGGCTGCTTCGCGTTCTTCTTCGCGAACCAGCTTGGCAACGGTTGTATCGACTACTTGGCGCTGCGCGGCGGTATTGTTCGCAATCGCTTCGTCCAACTGATCCAGCGCAGTTTTGAAAACGCCGAGGTCTTCTTCGAAACCCCCTACGATGTCACTGGTGATGCGATGCAAATCGCCGATGAACTTGGAACCGAAGGCGGTATCGATTTCCGGGTCTTGAGCGGCGGAAGCGATGCGATCCAGCAACTGTCGCATCGGGTGCTGCCGGCGCGCAAAGAAGGTGCGGTCAAACAGCGCCGCTTTCACTGCAACGATTTGAAGGCGCGAAATCTCGCCCTTTACCGTATCCGGCACATCCTTGTCTTCGAGGATGTAGTCGAAGACCATCGTGACAAGCTCAATGGTGAGCTGATCGAGGGGATGACTTTGGGTGCGGACTTGCTGATCGAGCGCCGACATGTAATCGGCGCGGCCATCGTACATGCCGGCGGCCATATTCGCCTGCAGCTGCGTCAACGAGTTCACCAGTGCCGGTGTGGCCGGAGTCGTCATTGCGCTTTCCAGCGAGTAGCGCGCAGGGTCGGACATCATGCGGGCCACTTGCTGACGCGCGGCCGGCGGACCACTCATCACATTGGAGAGCAGCATGGATAGATCGAGCGCGCCGGATAGCGCCATCGCGCCCGGCATGCCCATCATTCCAGGCATTCCAGCGGGTTGGCCGGCCGCCATCGCTTGACTGGTGGCGAGCATCTGGCTCAGGCCCATCGCCTGGTTGGCATTCGCGGGGGCGGCGGAGCGTTGCACATGGTGTTTGATGCGGGGCAGGACATGGTGCGCGATCAGATTCTGATTCACGTCCGCATACACGTTGCGCATCCCTGCAGCCACGTAGGGCTGAAAGGCGGTCAACAAGGAACGTTTGACGGCGAATTCGCCCGGAATCGTGGCGCATGCCTGTTTCAGCGCCTCGAACACCGCTTCGGTGGAAAGTGGGTTCGCCTCATCAGCTAGTGCGTCTTGCGCGAGAAGATGCCCAAAGCGGGCGCGGATACCCAACACTTGGTCGGGGTCCAGGCCGTTACGCGTTTTACGAGCGAGTTCGTTAATCGCTAACGTTTCTTCCATCGCGCCGTCTTCGACCAGCGTCATGCTTTCGAGCGACAACTCTTGGGATTTGATCTGGTCGGAATCGCGTTTGGCGTTGAGGCGACGATCAAAAATATCGGCGAAACATTGGTCGAAGGCCGCCGAGATATCGCCGCGATGTTGCTTCACTTGGGACATGGCTTCGAGCAGCACCTGCTGCTCGGTACGTGAGGGCGTGCTGTCTACGAGGACGAGTAAATCGTTTTCTACTTTGTCCAGGGCGTCGGAAATAATTCGACTGAGACGTGCGCGAGCCAACTCCTTGCATTGACTGAGCAAAGCTTTGGATTCTGTCGTCGGCCGAGGGCGGTTCTCTGCCGCGCCGCCGGCCGCAGCTAAAAAGTTTTCCATAACGGCTCTCAATAGTCGAAAAAGCGACACATCCCTTTGATCAGGGCCCGCTTACTCAACCTAAAACACTGCGTCTTCAACCGGCTAGCTCTAGGGGCAGACGTAGCCACCAGGCCGGTGCAACGTTATGTTGTAATTGTTATTACCGCTAATATGCCACAGGCATAGGTCTGGGACATGACGGGAATTTCGAAGCGTGACAATCTTCACGTCGACTTTTCCCCACTTGCCGGGAACAAGTCACAGCTACGAAGCGATTCCCAAACAGCTCCCAACTTCACCCGAAACGCGTTTCTAAAGGGCAGGAGTGGTGCATGTCGTTGTTGCAACGCGGAAATTTCCGAAAATGTGGGAATCCGCCTGTTATAATCCCATCCCGACGCATTCATTTATAAGCGACCCTACATGCCGAATCGGGC
>DATEEW010000277.1:0-3592 GCA_035280965.1 Burkholderiales bacterium | reverse complement strand
CTTGCGGGACATAGAGCGCGCCTGCGATACCGCAGATGACCGCGGATAAGGTCCAGATGAAGAGTTTGTAGCCGAGCGGATTGTAGCCGGAGAACATTACCCTCGATTCGGCATCGCGAATGGCGGTCAATACCCGTCCCAATTTGGAGGTCACGATAAAGCGTGCGAGCAAGAGCGTGAGCATGAGCATCGTGCCGGTAATTGCGAACAAGGCCATGCGAGTTTCTGCGGTTGCGACAGGAAAGCCCAAGATGCGCTTGAAGTCGGTAAAGCCGTTATTACCGCCGAAGCCCGTATCGTTTCTGAAAAAGAACAGCATCGCCGCAAAGGTGAGCGCTTGGGTGATGATGGAGAAATACACCCCTTTGATGCGCGAGCGGAAAGCGAAATAGCCGAAAACGAACGCGAGCAGTCCGGGCACCAGCACCGCGAGCAATAGGCAATATAAAAAGCTATCCGTGCCCGCCCAATACCACGGCAATTCCTTCCAATCGAGGAACACCATGAAATCGGGCAGGTCGCTTTTATAAACACCGTCGCGGCCGATCGATCGCATCAAATACATGCCCATCGCGTAGCCGCCGAGCGCGAAGAACAAACCGTGGCCCAGACTCAAAATGCCGGTATAGCCCCAGATCAGATCCATCGCGAGCGCCACCATGGCGTAGCACATGAACTTGCCGATCAGCGTCACGGTGTAATCGGAGATATGAAAAACGCTGTCGGCATCGACGTAGAGATTCAAAATCGGGAACACAACCAACAAGGTGAACGCGGCAATTGTTAGGGCAATCCATCCGCGTTTACCGTACAAGCCCGGAATGCGCGAAAGCAGAGTACTGCGGAGACCGTGCTGGTCGGTGCGAACCGTATTGAGCGCAGACAGCGCCTCAGTGTTAAGCATCGGCGAAGCGTCCTTTTAAAGCGAACAAACCTTGAGGACGTTTCTGGATAAAGATAATGATGAAGACCAGGACGGCGATTTTCGCCAGCACCGCACCGGAGATGCCTTCCAGGAATTTGTTTACCACGCCGAGTCCGAGCGCCGCATAAACGGTTCCCGCCAACTGGCCCACACCGCCCAGCACCACGACCATGAAAGAATCGACGATATAAGCCTGACCCAGATCCGGCCCCACGTTGCCGATTTGCGAAAGCGCGCATCCGGCGAGCCCTGCGATGCCCGAACCGAGACCGAAAGCGTAGGTGTCCACGCGCGCGGTGGGCACCCCCACGCAACCGGCCATGGCGCGATTCTGCGTCACGCCGCGAACGAATAATCCGAGACGCGTGCGCGTTAACAGCAACCATACGCCGAGCAACACTGCCCCCGCGAAAGCGATGATGACAATTCTGTTGTAGGGCAACACCAGGTTGCTCAAGGCTTGCACGCCGCCGGACATCCAGACGGGATTTTCTACTGCGACATTCTGCGCGCCGAAAATGGTGCGCACGAGTTGGATCAGTACGAGGCTGATACCCCAGGTCGCCAGTAACGTTTCGAGCGGACGACCATACAAAAAGCGGATGACGCTGCGTTCCATCACCATTCCGACCAACGCCGCGGTGATGAACGCGACCGGCAATGCGGCCGGCAAATACCAGTCGAAGGCTTCCGGCGCATAAGTGCGGAACAGGCCCTGCACGACATAGGTCGCATAGGCTCCAATCATGATGAGTTCGCCGTGCGCCATGTTGATGACGCCCATCAGCCCATAGGTGATCGCCAGTCCCAGCGCAGCCAAGAGCAGGACCGAACCCAAACTGATCCCGCTGAAAATCTGCCCCAGTTTTTCGCCCCAGACTAGCTTTCGCTCGACGGCATCCAACGACAACTTAGCTTGCGCCCGCACTTTGGCGTCCGGCTCGACATAGTGATCCCCCTGTTTGGCGAGCACACCCAGTAATACCGTCTTGGTGTTGGGGTCATCGCTAGCGGAAAGTGCCTTGGCGGCAGTATGCCGAACTTCGGCATCCGGACTGGAGAGTTGCAGGATGGAACGCGTATGTACGAGCAGCGCTTTGATGTGCGATTCCGTTTCCGTCGCGAGCGCTTTTTCCACCAGGGGCAGCATGGTTGCATTGCTGCCGCTTTGCAACGCCTTCGCCGATTCGAATCGGGTGGCGGCATCGGGCGATAGAAGTTGCAAGGCTGCGGCCGCGTTGGCCAATTCGCGTCGCATGCGATTGTTCATCACAACTTCTTCTACATCGTCGGGCAGGGGATCGACGGCTTGCTTGCTTTTGGCATCGATGGCGCCGGCATCGCTGATGATGAAAACTCGTTTTTGTTCGGGAGAGACCTGCATCCGGCTCTCGTTCATTGCTTGCAAGAGAACCAGTGCCTCGGGATCGGCAGCCGCAACCAATGCAGCGATTGTTTGAACCTTTAGGTCGTTGTCGCCGAACGCGAGCGCTTCGAGTTGTTCGGAAGTGACCGCATGCGCCGCGAACGAAACGAAAAAGGCGCAAAACAACGCGGCCGCTAAACGTAGAGTCGACATTTATTCTCAGCCTCGGTTGATCGGCCATGCCGGTGAAGACGGACATCCGGAAACCCGGACGCCCGCTTCACGGCGCGACCTTCCCTGAGCGCAGCCGGTGAGCGGACCGGCTGTCTCGCGAACCTTATTTCTTTTCGGGCTCGTCTTTTTTCACATCGTTGCCCGGGATGAAGGGGCTCCAGGGCTGGGCTTTGACTGGCCCCGGGGTTTTCCAAACCACTTTGAACTGACCATTGGCTTGTACTTCACCGATAAACACGGCTTTGTGCAAGTGATGGTTCTTTTCATCCATCTTGGACGTGATGCCTGACGGCGCTTTGTAGGTCTGGCCCGCCATGGCAGCAATCACCTTGTCGGGGTCGGTGGATTTGGCTTTCTCCACGGCCTGTTTCCACATCATCATGCCGATGTAAGTGGCTTCCATCGGATCGTTGGTCAGCGGCTTGTCCTTGTGGCCGGGGATGTTCTTGGCCTTGGCATAGTCGCTCCACTTCTTGATGAATTCCTTGTTCGAGGCGCCCGGAATGCTCATGAAGTAGTTCCATGCAGCAAGGTGACCAACGAGGGGCTTGGTGTCCACGCCGCGCAGTTCTTCTTCGCCGACGGAGAACGCGACAACCGGCACATCAGTGGCTTTCAGCCCTTGGTTGCCCAATTCCTTGTAGAAGGGCACGTTGGAATCGCCGTTGATCGTCGAAATCACCGCAGTCTTGCCACCGGCGGAAAATTTCTTGATGTCGGCTACGATCGTTTGATAATCGCTATGACCGAAAGGCGTGTATTTCTCGTCGATATCCGATTCGGGGATGCCTTTCGATTTGAGGAAGGCGCGGAGGATCTTGTTGGTGGTGCGCGGATACACATAGTCGGTACCCAACAGCACGAAGCGTTTCGCGCCGCCGCCATCGGCGCTCATCAGATATTCAACAGCGGGAATGGCTTGCTGGTTGGGCGCCGCGCCGGTGTAAAACACATTCTTGGAAAGTTCTTCACCTTCATACTGCACCGGGTAGAACAGCAGACCGTTCAATTCTTCGAAAACCGGCAACACGGACTTGCGTGATACCGAAGTCCAGCAGCCGAAGGTG